>CAYPKQ010000162.1:0-5811 GCA_964411355.1 uncultured Lachnospiraceae bacterium | reverse complement strand
AGCTTTGTTATTATACTACTTTTTTCCTCTTTTGTCAACAGTTTTTTTGAAATTTCTTTTCAAAAATGCAGATTTCGACACACAAAGCATCTTATTACAAAAACCGAGCGCCTGTTTTGTGCACTTTTCACATCAACCCAAGCTGTGCATCTTCTTTCGATATTTCATCGGGGACATTTTATAGAGCTCATTAAATCTTCTTGAAAAATAAAACTGATCGCAAAAGCCGAGATCCTCGCTAATTACACCCAAAGGGTCATCGGTATAGACCAATCTTCTTATTGCTTCCATGAACACCAGGTCATCTATATATTTTCCAACGGACACCCCAAGCTCGTTCTTAAAATGCATTGCAAGTTTTCCCTCAGATACCTTGCAACGCTCTGCAACAGTCTTTCGAGTCAGCTTCAAAGACAAATTGTTTTGTATATAGCGTTCTGCGGCTCGCAAAACCGCCGAATGTTCTCTTTCGCCGCCCATATTTATTTCAAAGCCGTATTTTTCGGAGATTTTAGCAACCGTTCCCAGCAGTTCTCCCTTCAAAGCGAAGTGCGAAGCATGATTTTCGCCTTCGAAAAGGGCGGAAATTCGTTCGACCTTTTCAGGATCAAAAATTTCACCGATTTTATCAAAATTTGAAAAGGCATCGTATCCGTCATGACGCCTTATATTAATATGGAAGAAAACCTTTTCCACATTTCCCTCGCACCAATATCGATATCTATAATAGGAAGGAATGAGATAAATGAACCCCGGGCGCATAGCAATAAGACCATCGTCGCTTTCAAGGAACGCGCCGTTTCCATCAATAACATAATACAACCTATCAAATATCGACATGACCTCGTCACAGCACCAGTCCTTATCAATATATGCCCTGCCGCCTTCAAGGACACTCAAATTTACATTTTCAATATTTTTGTCAAGTTCATTCTTATATTTCACAAGCATAATAACGTTTTCTCCATATTTTTATCTTTTTTCTCCATTGCCTTTCGGCGCATGCTGTGATAAGATATTTTATGGATAAAGTTTATCACAAAAAAATCAAAAAGTCAATATAAAGGAGAAAAATCATGTCAAGCTACAAAACAAGAAAAACACCCGGTGATACAGAATGGTTTCGCCACGACAGATTCGGAATGTTCATACACTGGGGACTTTACGCAATGCCAGCGCGCCACGAATGGATAAAATCCAAAGAAATGATGACAGACGAGCATTATCAGAGATACTTTGACCACTTTAACCCCGACATGTACGACCCCAAGGAATGGGCAAGGCAAGCAAAAGCGGCAGGAATGAAATATGTAGTTCTGACCACAAAGCACCATGAAGGATTCTGCCTTTTCGATTCAAAATACACCGATTTCAAGAGCACGAATACTCCCTGCGGAAAGGATCTTGTAAGAGAATACGTTGACGCATTCCGTGCCGAGGGACTGAGGATCGGTTTTTATTACTCGCTCATCGACTGGCATCACGAGGATTTCACTATCGACTCATGCCATCCGAAGAAGATGCTCCCCGATGCTCTTGAGCAGAATAAGACCAAGGATATGCGCAAATATGCGGAATATATGCGTAATCAAGTAACAGAGCTTCTAAGTAACTATGGCAAGATCGACATCCTTTGGTTCGACTTTTCTTATAAGACCGAATACGGTTGTCCCGAATTTGCACGCTTTGCAGGAAAAGGCAAGGACGATTGGGAATCCGAAAAGCTCATTGAAACCGCAAGAAAGCTCCAGCCGGGCATAATCATCGACAACCGTGCCGACATCGAGCAGGATCTTTGGACGCCCGAGCAGTATCAGCCAACAGAATGGGTACGCCACGCAGAAACGGGTGAACTTGTTACATGGGAGGCTTGCCAGACCTTCTCCGGCTCATGGGGCTATTACAGAGACGAAATGACATGGAAATCCCCCGAGCAGCTTGTTGGTATGCTGATAAAAACGGTATCTCTCGGTGGAAATCTGCTTATGAATGTGGGTCCCACAGCAAGAGGCTATCTTGACTATCGTGCAGAGAACGCCCTCAAAGCTTACGCCGATTGGATGAAATATAACAGCCGTTCCATTTACGGCTGCACCATGGCAGAGCCTGAATTCAAAGCACCGCAGGGATGCCTTCTGACCCAGAGTGAGGACGAAAAGAGACTTTACGTTCACATTATGGACTACCCCTTCAAGGCGCTTGAGATAGACGGTCTTGCGGGAAAGATAGAATACATCCAGTTCTTGCATGACGCAAGTGAGCTTTTCTATGACGAAAAGCAGAAGGTCATGACAGACGGGCTTACCATTGAAAAGGTTAATGAAAGCGGCAAGGTTACGATCTTTCTCCCTGTTGTTAAGCCCAATATCCTCTTCCCTACCATTGAAATTTTCCTTAAATAAGAAGCATGGCTGAACGGCAAACCGTTCAGCCATCTTTTATTTAACCGAGAATTACATCCCAGCTTGCTAGATACTGCGCAAGAAGCACAACATCCTTTATATTGATTTTGCCATCTCCATTGCAGTCGGATAGAGCTTCATCAACAGAAGCACTCCATCCCGCCAGATGCTGCACAAGAAGTACAACGTCTTTTACATCAATTTCACCGTCAGAATTGGCATCACCGTAATTTACCTTTTCCCAAATTGCATAAAGCGTTGTATCTGCAGTGTTTTGATAAACAGTTTCGGCATTCACCTCACCTGTCAGGGACTTGGTCTTGCTCCAAGCAACAAATTTGTAGCCCTTTCTTTGCGGAGTTGGCAGCTCACCGAATTTCGAACCAAAGCTTACGGTTTTAGAGTCTATTTCACATTTGCCTCCGTTTGCATTGAATATAACAAGATATTCCGCGGCACTCCAATGTGCATACAGCGTATGTTTGCTCGCTGTTTCGACTATGGTTTCACTTGTAACAAGGGTTCCACCATCAAATTCAGTGTACCACCCATCAAAAACGAAGCCTGCAAGCATAGGTGTGGGAAGCGTACCGTAGGTACTATCAAAAACCACATTTTTGCTTTCATATGATGTCGTTCCGCCATTGGGATTGAAGCTGACAGAATAAGAGTTTGCGTTCCAATGTGCATAAATCGTTTTTCCTTCAAGAAAATCAACAATAGTGCTTGATGTTATCTGCTCTCCATCCACTTCTTCCGAATACCAACCAACAAATGTATAGCCTGTCTTTATTGGAGTTTCGAGATCGCCGACCGTCTGCTCATATTTAACCGTCTTTGCGGCAGAAGAAACGCTTCCTCCGCAAGCATTATATGTGAGAGTAACACTTTTTGCTTGCCAAACAGCTGTCAAAACAAGGTCTTGATCTGCAAAGCAAGTATCACTTGCAAAATATATCCGCCCATCCGAGCCCTTCCAATTGACAAAAATATAGCCTTTTTTTGTTGGAATATTACTATTCAAAGATACTTTTTCAAAAGATTTTTTTGTTTGTTCTTCAAAAATTCCGTTTCCACCATTCAGATCATAGGTAATCGTACAAACATCCAAGTACTTCTTTGTATATGAATAACCAAAATATTCATCGGCATAACTGTTTTTATAAAGATATATTGTTTTCAACTTGTTACAATTATCAAATGCATGCTCACCAATACTTGTAATGCCCTTCGGGATCGTTACACCGGTAAGATTATTGCAGCCAACGAACGCATAATCACCAATGCTTGAAACTGTATCCGGTATAGTTATTTCTGTTACCAAAACATTATTTATATAAATTTTTCCGCCTGCTGAGGACAATGGATGAGAATAGTTGCTCTTCAAATCAACATTCAGCCATGATTCAAGGTCGTTTACATATAATTCTTTTAGACTGCTACAGTGCTCGAATGCCAAAGCACCGATACTCATTACACTATCGGAGATTGCTATGCCGGCAAGGTTATTACAGTTATAGAACGCATACTTACCGACGCTTGTTACGCCATTGGGGATCGAATATATTTCACTTCTGCCTCCGGGGAAAATTAAAAGAGTCTTTGCGTCAAGTGTAAAAAGGACTCCGTCTATGTCGCAATACATCCCATTGTTTTCGTCAACCTCTATTGCTTCAAGATTGCTACAGCCACAGAACGCCAGATCATCGATCAATGTAACACTGCTTGGAATTGTTATACTCTCAAGACTTGTGCAATCTCCAAATGCATATGCGTCAATATTGGTTACGTTTTTTCCGATCATTACATTTTCGAGAGCACTACATCCTGCAAATGCATAATATCCAATCGATTTTACACTATCGGGTATATTTATGTTCACAAGCTTACTACACCACACAAACGCTTGAGGCAAAATTTTCTCTACACCATTTCCGATTATTACGCTCTCAAGATTGAGACAATTTGCGAATGCGGAATAACCAATACTCGTGACGCTATCGGGAATGGTTACACTTGTAATACTATTGTGGTAATTGAGCGCATAATCATCAATAATTGTAACGCTATATCCATCGATTTTCGAGGGAATCACAACATCTCCGCTAAAGCCAATATATTTTGTAACCGTTACGCTTTCACCGTCGGGATTAACTCTATATTCAAAATCGCTTTCAGTGTTGGGATAATATGTGAAGGTTATACTCTGACCGATATCTGCTTTATCAACAAAATCGCCATTCTTATATTTTGTTGCCCACTCATCGAGAGGTGTGCCCGGCTTAATATAGATTTCTGCAACACAATTCTGAAGGAACTTGGCAGCGCTAAAGGATTCGATATCACCTGTCAAAATTACGACCGATTCACCCTTGAACGCATCATCAAGCGCGTAACCATCAAACGTTGTAACTGTAGAAAGGTCGATAACGCCCTCTTCAGCATCATTACCCGCTACAACAACTGTTGTAAGAGAATCACTATAGGAAAGTGCACCGTTTACAAGAGTTTTAACAGTATTGGGAAGTGTCATCTTTGTTGCTGCTCTGAAATAAGCGAGCATATAGTTGCCGACCTTTTCGATAGGAGCTGCAACGATAACTTCCTTAATGGCATTCTGACTGATAGTGCCATCTACCCAAGGAAGAGCTGCGAGAACTTCGCCATCCTTTGTGTGCTTACCGTTCCAAGAAATGGTATAATCCATTTCGAGAACTGTATCTGTTCCCGAGATAACAAGAATACCGGTTGTGGGGTCAAACTTCCATTGGAGATCGTTCTTCTCAGCGAAATCGCCTGTTATGGACTCATCAGACATTTCGGGAATATCGGGAATAATAGTCTCAACGCTCTCGCCCTCTTTGCCTTTAAGAACGCCCTCGCCAAGATAGCAAGCATACTTGTAGCTCATGTTTGTGCGGTCATTTCAAGACCAGCAGTTATCACGCATATTTTCGCCTGTGCTGTTTTCATTGATAGAAACATCATAGCCGATAACCATATCATTTGCGGGAGTAACGTCATTCCAAGGAAGTGCAACCTCAACGTCGTAATATCCCTCTTCAGCATTTATATAGGTCTTGTATGCCGAAACTTCGCTTGTCTTATTGCAAATGCCGTTGCCATCCGCTGTGGGATTGATGCAAGGCTGACGGAGACCGGTGTTGTTATAAGCATTGTGATATGCTTCATCGAAATAAACCTCAATACCGTCTCTGTTATAGGAAGCGATCGAATCAGCTGTATATACATTTGCGTCGAAAACGCGGATATATACATAGAGATAGTTGTCGTCCCAAAGAGCCTTTGCCCAATGGTTAACGGGTGTTTCGAGAGCGGCAGCCATATTGCTTTCGCTGCATCCGTTACGGTCGTAAGGGAAATCAACTGCTACTGCAGCTTCCCAAAT
>CAYPKQ010000161.1:0-5837 GCA_964411355.1 uncultured Lachnospiraceae bacterium | reverse complement strand
GCGGCATTCAGCTCTGTGCCGAAAAGGGCAACCGCATCGCTATATGCCTTGAAAGCACCGATAAATCCCGTTATAACGAGATAGAAGAGCATGGGGGATATCATCGGAAGAGTTATCTTTCTGAAAATCCTACCCTTTGATGTTCCGTCAACTCTTGCGGCGTCATAATAATTTCTGTTCACCGATGCAAGCGCACTTGTAAGAATAAGAATTTTAAAGGGCATTACTACCCAAACGGTATAAATACAGAGCACAAGCATCTTTGCCCGGTACGGACCGTCGATAAAATCAACGGGGCTCATTCCGAAAAATCCGAGAATAAGATTGATAAGACCGTCGGAATATGCGGTGGGCTTGAAAAGTATCATAAATACAAGGCCGACTGCCAATGTATTTGTTACATAGGGCAGAAAATAGACCGTTTGAAAAAGGTTTTTCAGCCATTTTATAGAGCTGAGTCCAACCGAAATGAGAAGTGCAAGACCCGTTGAAAGGGGGACAGTTATCATAACGAGAATAAAGGTGTTTTTGAGAGCTTGAATAAAATAGGGATCACGGAGAATATAGGAATAATTATAAAATCCGATGCCCGAATAGGTCTGCGAAGAGGAATTGAAGCCCTCTTCAAAGGAATATATGAATACGTCCACCAAGGGATATACCATAAAAACACCGAGAAAGAGAATTGCCGGCAGAAGATATAGCCAAGCCTTTATATTCTTATTTTCCATATTGTTACCTCGGCTTAAAAAGCAATGCGCTCTTCGGTCTTTTTGTCGAAAACAAAGACCTTGTTTTTCTTGAGATCAAAGCGCACGGTGCTGCTTGAAGTATCAACCTTGTTTTCCGAGCTGATTATGGCACGGATAGCGGGTGATGTGCATTTTTCGTTTGTGCAAACAACGCTGATGTCTCTTCCCATAACCTCAACTGCTTTGAGCTTGCAGGAAAGAACTCCTTTTTCGCTCAGAACGAATCCCTCGGGTCGGATTGCGATATAGACCTCACCATCGGGGGCATCGGTATCAAAAATCACCTCATCCCCGATAAAGAGCCTTCCGCTCTTTATATAGCCCTCAAAGACATTAACGGGGGGCGTTCCGAGAAATTTTGCAACGAAGAGATTTTTCGGCTCGTCATAGACCTCTTGGGGCTTGCCTATCTGCTGAACAACGCCGTCCTTCATAACAACGATCAGATCTGAGATGCTCATTGCTTCCTCCTGGTCGTGGGTGACAAAGATGGTGGTTATTCCCGTTTCCTGTTGTATTCTTTTGATCTCCTCACGGGTCTGGAGGCGCAGGCGTGCGTCAAGATTTGAAAGAGGCTCGTCAAGGAGAAGCACTCTGGGCATTTTTACAAGTGCTCTTGCAATTGCAACTCGCTGTTGCTGACCGCCCGAAAGCTCATTTGGCTTTCTTTCCATGAGGTTTTCTATCTGAACAAGCCTTGCGATCTCATATGCCTTTTTCTCCATTTCCGCTTTTGAGAGCTTGTCCTTCCCCTTGAAATTTTGCAAAGGAAATATGATATTCTGCATAACGGTGAGGTGAGGATAGAGGGCGTAGTTTTGGAAAACAAGACCAACCCCTCTTTTTTCGGGAGAAAGTGCTGTCACATCATCTTCGCCAAAGAGAATGCTGCCCTCTGTGGGGCGGAGAAGACCGCTTATGAGATTCAGAGTTGTACTTTTTCCGCATCCGGAAGGACCGAGAAGACCCACAAGAGATCTATCGGGAATTTCAAAAGAGAATTTATTAACGGCAATGACCTCATCGCCTTTTTTTTCTCTTGCGGGAAATTTTTTTGTTAGATTTTCGAGTACGACCTTCAAAAAATCACGTCCTTTTCAGTCTAATTTACTTTGCCTGTTTTCTCGATTATTATCGAGAGGGCGGCACTTGCCGCAAGGCTTCTTTCCTCTGCTCTCATGGCAAAGACCTTTGCACTTAATCTTTCGTTTACGCAGCTTTCCATAAAGGCTTCAATATCCCCGAAGCCAAAGAGAGAGGTGAGCGAAATGCGAGTATTTTCATAAACAAGCTCCGCCGTGCCGCTTCCGTTTTTATCGACTGTTTCATATACAGACGAGATGATATCGTCCGAGATACTGTAAATAAGATTCATAACGGCGAGCTCATTTGCACCCTTGCCGCGCGGAATTGCTGTGAAGCGAAGATTATTTATATCTGCGCCGCAGATGTATTCATCTTGAATAACGCTGCTTTTCGGCATGGGAAGCGCAATAAACGGAGAATTTTCAACAGCAAGCGAGGCAAGCTCGTTTATACTTGCAACGGTAAATAACGGTGCGGAAGCGGACACTTCTCCATCGGATTCCTCATCCTCCGAAATACCGAAAAGTGACATAACGCTCTTATAGAGGTCGGTTTCTTTTGTATCAAAGCTTATGCCGAATGGAACATCAGTGACGGGATCTGTTTCAAAAAATCTGCCGCCGCCGGAAATATAAAGCTCAAAGGCGTCGGATGATTTCAGTCTGATTACGGACAAAGCGGAAAAAGACTCGATACCCAGATGATTTGAAAGCAGTTTTCCGTAATTCAGCATCATGTCATATGTGAAATGTCCGTTTTTTGCTGCCGAAATTATGTTGTTCTCTGCTTCAATCTTTGCGGCAAGCTCCCGATTCATAAGAATAGCCGAGGTAGAGCCGATAAGGGAAGGGGTTGCATCCCCTGCTGCGAGAAATGTTTTTCCTCCAATTGAAAGATCTTTTATAAGCTTATGAGAATATCCGTCAAGCTCGTCCGACCAGCCCGAAAGTGTGCCAAGGTCAGAGAGTGCACCGCCGGATATGAGAGCCGGGGCGGCTGTGGCGGAGAAAAGAAGCATATCGTAACTTTTGTCCTGTGCGAGTGCTTCAACTGTTGCTCTTTTGACGATGTCCTGCTCGGTTATGCATTGAAGTGTTATTCCGTAGTCGGATGAAAGAGCGGCATTTCGCATAAAGATGCTTTTTTGCATCGGTGCTTCATCCTCTGATGATGCGAAAAGCTCACCCTCGATCCCGCTTTCGCAAAGGACTGTGAATTTTTCGGGATAAATTATATTTTCAGCACCTAAATAAGTGTCGGTTGGGATTATTTCAAGGGAAGAGAGTGAAAGCTCGTCGTCATCCTTATCCTTTATCGCACCGCTACACGAAATGAGAGAAAACAGCGCAGATAAAGCAAGGAGAAGGGCGGCATAAGCCTTCAAAATATTAGTTTTTGGCATAAAGTCTCCTTTATTTATAAACGTAAACTCTCGGAACTCTGCCCGATATCAGGCAAAGACATTCATAATCTATCGTTCCCGCACGCTCTGCAAGAGAATAGAGACGTTCTCTGTTGTCACCGAAGAGAGTAACGGTATCACCGACCTTTGCGTCGGTTCCCGTAATATCTATCATGCATTGATCCATGCATATTCTGCCAACTATAGGTGCTTCCGCATTTCCCGATTCCGTCTCTACCGAAACAGAAGCCCCCCAAAAGGCGCGGACAAATCCGTCGGCATATCCTATCGGGATGGTGGCAAGAAGTCTGTCGCTCTCGGCAGTATAAACTCCGCCGTAGCTGACCGCTTGCCCCTTTTTCACCTCATGGATATGGGAAATGACGCTTTTAAGGCTCATGACGGGACGAAGACCGCAAAGGTCTGCCTTCTCGGAGGCTCTTGCCCCGTAGAGAAGGATGCCTTCTCTCACGCCGTCAAGAGTGAGATCGGGATAGCGCACGGATGCGGCACTGTTTGAAACATGAAGGAACGGAATATTAATATCTTTTTCCGCAAGCAGCTTCTTTACCTTTTCAAATCTGCCGTACTGAAGCATGGTGACGTCTTCCTCGCCTTCACATTCTTCGTCAGCTCTCGGAAAATGTGTGAACATTCCCTCGATCGCAAGATTTTCAAGGGCGCAGACATTGGCAATATCTGAAGCGGCAATCGTTGCCGATTCGTCGTCCTGCGCATTAAAGCCAAGGCGATTCATTCCCGTATCGAGCTTTATATGAACTCTCACGACCCTTTTTTGCCTTTTAGCTTCTTCATTCAGTGCCATTGCATATTCGGGCGAAAAAACAGTCTGAATAATATCTGTTTCGGCAAGGACTCCGGCTGAGTAGGGAAGGGTATAGCCAAGCAGAAGAATATCGGCTTTTTTTCCAAGCTCTGTGCAGACCTCGCGCAAAGCAACTGCTTCTTCAATGCAGGAAACGGCAAAAAAGTCGCATCCCTCCCCAAGCAGAGCGCGGGCGCAGCTATCGGCGCCGTGACCGTATGCATCGGCTTTGAGAACGCATATCATGCGGGATGAGCCTATGTGCTTTTTCAGCAGTCTGTAATTATGCCTGAGCGCTTCAAGGTCTATCTCCGCCCAGGTTTTGTGGCGGCTGTATATGGGAAGGCTCGAATAGAGCTTGTATGTTTCGTTTTTCATTGAATTTCTCCGTTTTTAAAGGAAGTTCATGAGAAGCTCGGTTATAAGAACTGCACCGCAGGCAGTACCCGCAACCGTTATAAGGCTTTTTTCAAAATAAGCCATAAGAAGTGCAGCAATAAAGCCAACTGCGGCAGAGATCATGCTTCCTGTGGAATAAAAAACCGCCGGTACTGTCATAACACCGAGAACTGCATAAGGAACATAATAGAGGAATGAGAGAACGAAGCGATTTTCGAATTTTTTTCTTACAAGAACGAGTGGGAGCATTCTGACAAGGTATGTCACTCCCGCCATTACGATGAGATAAGGCAAAAACTTTGCAAATTCAATCATTATTTGCCGCCTCCTTTACCTCAATAGGGGCGATGAGAGCGAAGAGAACGCTCACAAGAACCGCACTTATGATTATTACGAATCCGGCAGAGATGCACTTAAGATAGGGGATGTACTTGAAAGCACAGCCGAGAAGAGCGGAAAGAAGAATAGCAAATGCTGTTGCTTTTCTCTTCTTTGCTTCGGGAATGAGGATCGCAATGAACATTCCGTAAATTGCAATGCCGAGAGCGGAGATTATTATTTCGGGCAGAATATTTCCCGCAATTGCGCCGAGAAATGTGCCGCCGCTCCAGCCTATGTAGGGCATAAGAATAAGCCCGAAGAAATATTTTTTTCCGAGAGCGGTGCTTTTCGAAGCGGAAACGGCAAAGACCTCGTCGGTGATGCCGAAGGCTATGAGAAATCTGTCAAGGAATTTTACACTTTTTCCTAATTTTTGGGAAAGAGAAACCGACATGAGCGAATAGCGCAGATTTATGATAAGTTGTGTTGTGGCAAGCTCGATAAATGAACCGCCGCCGCATATGATGGGAACGCCTGCAAGCTGTCCCGCAGAGGTAAGATTTGTCATTGAGATAAGGAGTGATTCGATTATGGTAAGTCCCGCTTTCACGGCAGCTATGCCAAAGGCGAAGGAGACCGAAAGATATCCGAGAAATATCGGAATACCGTCACGAAGCCCCATTTTGAAACTGTTGTTTTCGAGCATTATTACGACCTTCTTTATATAATTACATATGTTACCATAATATGATACCATATTTTAGAGATAAAATCAATAGAAGAAAAGAAAGTTTTATTTCTTAGAATGACATCACTGCTTTCGACTTTTGAGTAAAAATAGTTTTTTGTTGAGATTGGGATGAAAAAACGATCGTAGTATCTTATAACAACAAAAATTTATTTTACCCTCTCCGTCACGCTGCGCGCAAACCGCTTCCGGATGGCGAGGCTTTTCATACTCAACGTACATGTAAACAGTAATTTATCGGTGCGGTGATAAAACGCAAATCTGTAGGGGACGGCGACCTCGACGTCCCCTACAAAATACATC
>CAYPKQ010000160.1:0-5847 GCA_964411355.1 uncultured Lachnospiraceae bacterium | reverse complement strand
GCTCCTTTATAAGCTCGGATGCCGCATCACGAGTCATTGTAGGAAGTGTTCCGGTAAGAACGAATGTCATGCCGGAAAAATTATCTGCAAGCTGTTTTTTTACCGCCTCGGTTTTAAGACCGGCTTCAATAAGTCTTTTGCAAAGCTCTCGGTTTTGAGGGTGAGAAAAATAATTCACAACACATTCTGCGGTGATAGTGCCAAAATCCTCAATTTCACATATCTCATCAACAGTAGCATCAAAACATTTTTCAAGAGTTCCGCATTTTTTTGCAAGAGAAGCTGCTGCAACCTCACCTATATTTCTGATACCAAGAGCATAAATCAATCTCTCGAGTCCTGCGTTTTTAGAGTTTTCGATAGCATTTATCAAGTTTTCAGCAGATTTTTTACCCATGCGGTCAAGACCGCTTATTTGTTCCTCTTTAAGCGAATAAAGATCGGCAGAATCGCCGATAAGCTTATTTGCAAGGAGCATTTCGACGATTTGAGGTCCGAGACCGTCTATATTCATTGCGTCCTTTGATGCAAAATGCTCTACTCCTCTTGCAAGCTGCGCAGGACAAAGGATATTTGTACAGCGTGTTGCAGCTCCCTCGTCACTATCATAATAAACGGGCTCACCGCAAGAGGGGCAATGGCTTGGCATATTGAATTCAACCTCGCTTCCGTCTCTCTCGGCGGGATAAGCGCAAACGATCTCAGGAATAATGTCTCCCGCTTTTTGTACGGTCACCTTATCGCCTATCATAATTCCCTTTTCGCGGATAAATTCAAGATTATGAAGCGTTGCTCTCGAAACGGTAGTTCCCGCAAGGCGCACCGGCTCAAGCACCGCAGTTGGGGTCAGAACGCCCGTTCTTCCGACGGCGATATCAACAGAGTGAAGCTTTGTTTTCTTCTGTTCGGGCGGGAATTTATATGCAACGGCCCATTTTGGGGTGCTCGTTCCTTCACCGATCTTTCTTCTTTCTGATACCGAATCAACCTTTATAACCACTCCATCGATATCGTATGGCAGATCATCGCGCATTTTACCGATATTTTCGATATGTGCGATTATCTCATCATGGTTTGAAGTTTTGAGACGGTTCGTTATAGTCTTAAACCCAAGCTCATTCAGCTTATCCAGTGTCTCGGTATGAGAATTTATATTAAGATCGCCTTCTTGAAGGTTAAAGATGAAAATATCGAGTCCGCGAGAAGCAACGATGCTTGGATCAAGCTGACGAAGGGAGCCTGCCGCCGCATTTCTGGGATTAGCAAAAAGCGGCTGCCCCTGTGCTTCTCTTTTTGCGTTGACTCTCTCAAAATTTTCTCTCGGCATATATACCTCACCTCTGACGCAGAGATAAGGTATGTTTTCCTCCAGCTTCATCGGGACATTGAAAATAGTTTTAATATTCTGCGTAACATCCTCGCCGACAAGTCCGTCGCCGCGTGTAGCACCGCGAACGAAAACACCGTTTTGATAAGTGAGAGCAACAGAAAGACCGTCGATTTTCGGCTCTACAGAATAGACAAGCGAAAGGGTTATTTCTTCCATTCTCATCAGAAAATCGCGAAGCTCATCAAATGAAAAAACATCTGTCAGCGAATTCATCTGAACGGTATGATTAACCTTTTCAAATTTATCAAGAGCTTTTCCGCCTACTCTCCGGGTTGGAGAAGCGGGATCAAAAAATTCGGGATTCTCCTCCTCTAGCTTTTTCAGTTCAGCAAACATCATGTCATATTCATAGTCGGAAATCTCGGGTGAATCATAAACATAATATAGCCTTGAATGGTATAGAAGCTTCTCTCGAAGCTCTTTTATTCTTTGGGTTATCTTTTCTTTCATTTCACAATCTCCAAAAATTACTCTACTATATATTGTACCATTTTTCAGAAAAAAGTCAAGGTTTAGAGCAAATTATTTTAAATATCAATTTATGTGAACAGAATGTGAATAACGATAAAAATTTGTTGATTTTTATACTATTTATTCGTATTATATATGTAGGAGTTAGGAGGTGCTTCTATTGAGCATGATGGTACATCATAATATAGTTATCAGAGAAAAATAATTTACACTAAGAAAGGAATTTCATCATGAAAAAATTCTTATCATTTGCACTTTGTTTAACATTAATTATGTGCTCGTTTAATTTCCCTACCAATTCATATGCTCTTGAAGCAATAAAAACACAGAAAACAATATAGCTATGATACAAGATATGGAGCAATGTTGCTGTTTTTATGTGTTTATGAAAAATTTGGTGGTTGGGATGCTATAAATGCTTTTTTAAACAATTTATATATGTCAACTATGAGTTCCCCAACACTTATACGGGCAATAATAGAATTTTCAAAGCTATGACGTTTATATACAACGGAATAACATACGATTACATTGATGTTTTCGCAAAAATGGCAGCCCACAACTATGACTGCGATAAATTATATGATTTTAACTGGATAGAAAAACCCCTTCTTGGTGTGTTAACCCCCAAATGGAATGCATCATCGTCTCATGAAGTAAACATAAATATAACAATGCCAAATTATGCACTTTCGCCAATGTCTTTTGATTATTTCAAATTTGTCAACAAAACATCTCTCTCGTATAATGTCAAATGTAAGATTGAAATAACAGATCGTGTTGATACATTTACTTTTGCTATAGTAAAAGAATCAGGAAATGAAGCTTTATCTGCTTCCAAAACAATTTTTAAGGATTACGACAACCTCACCATAAATGTAACTAATTTAGGCGGTGACAACTATAAATCTTTGATTATAATACCCGTTAATACACATATTTCCGGAAACGCTATTAATTATTGGGTCAGATCAACTACATATTAAAAGGTATGATTTGAAAAAAACCGCAATCGCATACCAAATTATGAATATTGTTTTGATCTAATTAAAAACGGAAAAGAATTATTGGAAATCTATGATGATATACTGATGGTATCAGAATATCAAGCAGAAAATATTTGTCCGGGAGATACATACATTATCTCCTGTGGATACACGATGGGTGCAAGAGATATAACCAAAGGTTATATGTTCCCTGTTGTTGACGGGCACTTGGCATTTTCCGATATGTTCGACAAATTGTATGTTACAAATCCGGACAAAAGCAACATGTTATTTAATGACATACTTACAGGCAATGATATAATTCTTGAAGAAAATTCGGATTTTCCGATTTTCGAGGACGGAACTCCAATATCTGATTTAAATAGATACTTCCGAATTGCTACAGAAAAGCTTAATAAAGCCAATTTAAAAAAACTCTACAGTGACAAATACTATTAGTTCTTATTGAGCTCGTTCAACAATATACTAAGGAGTAATTCTATGAAATAGTTATTAAATTTTCTATTATGTATAACAATTTGTATGATTTTTTCTGCTTGTTCCGATAAAACTATGCCAATTGATACTGCTACCGAAAAGCAAACAGCTACATCGGCAGAAAAATTACCACCCGATATTTACGCTCCTTTCTTTTTCAAGGATGATAATATATCAATTGTCGAATTTGGTGAAAAATGCGAATGGCTTGATGATTTTCCATACCCTGACGGGAAGTCTTGCTTTACGATTAATTACGTAGATATATTTGAATTTACCTACAGATATAGCAATCAAATATATAGCGACGGAAAGCAAGCAAGTAATGTGACAGAGCTAAAAAACAATATTCATCTTATGCCTTTCTATGAAGAATCCTTCAAATATATCAAAAACAGCAATCAGTTAAAAGAAACATATGATGACATAGTTATGGTCTCTGATTTTCAAGCCGAAAACATCAAGTCGGGTGATACATATATCATCGCTTATGCGCTTTCGGGAGTTGAAAAATGGGAAGGCGAGGAACAGATAATTCGAGTTGGTTATAAAGATGTCACAAAAGGATATATGTATCCTATCAAAAGCGATCATCTCGATATATCAGACATGTTTTGCGAGTTGTATGTTATAAATATGGGAGATCGAAATGAACTTTTACAAGACTTATTGGATGCAAATGATTTAATTATAAAAAATGATCCGGATTTTCCGATTTTTGAAGATGGTACATCTATATCAGATCTTGAAAGATATTTTGAATACGGCTCAAAATTATTATATGATAAATTCTGGAGAGAAGTAAATAACGGTAGTAAATAAAAAGAGGCTGTCGCATATGCGACAGCCTCTTAAAAAACAGCCACAAACGATACTCCGTTTGTGACTGCTTAATTTTTTAATTAATTAGATGTACTTCTTAACAACATCGCTAGCATCCTCAGCGGGGATAGAAGCTGTTGCAACGATCTTAACGCCATGCTTTTCGCTAAGTTCATCAAGCTCAACGCACATATTCTCAAAAGCTGCGCTATCTGTGCCGCAAACCTTGAGTGTGCCGTCGATAAAGAGATCGGTTATATCATGGTTGCTTGCAAGGATTCCTGCTACGAAGCCATAAAGAGACTGTGCATCGAAAATGCAATAATCGTTGGTATTGATAAGACGAACCTGGGGCTTAATATCGAATCTGAGCTTTGTGCCCTTTTCGAGACAAACCACTGCGCCCGAAGAGGTCTCAATAGCCTCGTTAACATTTGCAATAAGCTGCTTTGTTTTTCCTGTACCTTTAACGCCGATGATAAGTTTTAACATAATTTACCTCCAAAATGAGTTATAACAAAGGCAAGCGCCCATGTTTATATATATTATATCAAACTCTTTCGCAAAAAGCAATAGTTTTTAGCATTTTTTTGAAATTATTTTAATCTTTCGTCAAGAGCCTTCTTCTGTTCCTCGTAGCCGGGCTTTCCGAGAAGAGCAAACATATTCTTCTTATATGCCTCTACTCCGGGCTGGTTAAAGGGATTAACTCCGAGAGTATATCCCGAAACTGCACAAGCCTTCTCGAAGAAATAGATCATATATCCGAGAGAGTATTCATCCTTCTTATCAAGCTCAATAACGATATTGGGAACATTTCCATCCATATGTGCAAGAAGAGTTCCCTTCATTGCGTTCTTATTTACAAAATCAAGATCCTTTCCCGAAAGGAAATTAAGACCGTCAATATTATTTGCATCATCGGGAATGGGCATTTCAGCCATTGAATCCTTAACATCAAGAACAGTCTCAAAAATAGTTCTCTGTCCTTCTTGGATATACTGACCAAGAGAATGGAGATCGGTCGAGAATATTGCAGAAGCGGGATAGATTCCCTTTCCGTCCTTACCCTCGCTCTCGCCATAAAGCTGTTTCCACCATTCGCTGAACATCTGAGCATAAGGCTCATATGCAACAAATATTTCGGTAACCTTGCCTTTACGGAGAAGAATATTTCTGATCGCAGCGTATTTATAGCAATCATTCTTTTCGATATCCTTATCGCAAAGCTCAAGTCTTGCGGCATTTGCGCCCTCCATGAGCTTATCAATATCAATGCCTGCAACGGCAATTGGAAGAAGTCCAACCGCTGTAAGCACCGAAAAACGTCCGCCAACATCATCAGGCACCACAAAGGTTCGGTAACCCGATTCATCCGAGAAAGATTTAAGAGTTCCCTTTTCGCAGTCTGTTGTAACGAAAATACGCTCTCTTGCACCGTCTTTGCCGTATTTTTCTTCAAGAAGATTGCGGAAAATTCGGAAAGCAACGGCCGGCTCTGTTGTTGTGCCGGATTTTGATATAACATTTATGCAGATATCCTTGCCCTCACAAACGGAAAGAAGCTCGGAAAGAGCAGTTGCACTGAGGCTGTTACCCGCATAATAAATATCGGGAGTATCCTTTTTGAGGTTATTATAAAGGGGAGACTTCAAAAATTCGATTACTGCTCTTGCGCCG
>CAYPKQ010000159.1:0-5898 GCA_964411355.1 uncultured Lachnospiraceae bacterium | reverse complement strand
AGGTACAGCTTTATAGTAACAAGGATCTGTTACATCGGCTGTGCCGTCTGCATATAAGACAGTAATCATTACCTCCTGTAAGGGTGGAGTGGGAAAATCCACCGTAACGGCTAACCTTGCCTATGCGCTTGCGCAAGGGGGCAAAAGAGTGCTCGCTCTGGATGGCGATTTTTCGAATCGCTCCCTTGACCTTATTTTCGGCTGCGAGGATTCGGTTCTTTATGACCTTTGCGATGTTATATACGGTAGATGTGACATTGAAAGAGCGATAATTAAGGATTCTCGAAGCGAAAATCTCTTTTTCTGCGCCGCACCACTTGAAACCGAAGAGAATTTTACTGCAGGGCAGTTTAAAGAAGTTCTTTGTGATGCGGGCGAAAAGCTGTCCCTTGACTATATTCTTGTGGATACCCCCGGTGCTGTAAGTGAAACGGTTGAGCTTGTTTCTCATGCGGCAGATATGGCACTTATCATAGTGTCACATCAGCCAACAGCGGCAAGAGCAGCGGAAAGGACCGGAATGACCCTTGATAGGCTGGGAGTTACCGATCAGAGGCTCATCGTCAACGGATTTGATGCCGAGGCGGTTCAGAACGGACTCAGAACAGGGGTCAACGAGCTTATTGACAAGACGCATACCCGTCTTATCGGAATCGTGCCTTACGAATATGAGCTTTCGCTCTCGCAGGAGTTTGGAAAGCTTTGCTTTGAGATCGACAACAAGAATATGAATCGAGTTCAAGGCTCATTTACCAACATTGCTGCGAGACTTAACGGAGCAAATGTGCCTCTTTTCAAAAAAGTCTATGGGGGTAAAAAGCGTAAGGAGCTTCTTGAAAGCTGAAGGAATAAAATCAAATTTAAACAAAGAGAGGAATGAATCTGATGCAAATTGCCATTATTGCACACGACACCAAAAAAGAACTGATGACTCAGTTTTGTATCGCCTATTGCGGCATACTCAGTAAGCATAATCTATGTGCAACAAGTATAACGGCTAAGTATATATCCGAGGCCACCGGACTTAAAATAGAAAAACTAATGACCGGGGAGCACGGCGGAGAACAACAGATCGCCTCACGAATTGCATATGATGAGATAGATATTCTGCTTTTCTTCAGAGGAACTAATCCTTCTATGTCATACGACGAGGAGGAATTTGAGCTGCTCAGTATGTGCGACAGACATAATGTGCCCGTTGCAACCAATATTGCTACTGCAGAGGTGCTTATCTGCGCTCTTGAGCGCGGCGATCTTGATTGGAGAGAGATCGTCAATCCTCATTCGGATTATAACAAGAAAAAGAACGGAAGCATATGATATAAAGACACAAAAAAACGGCTTTTCAGCCGTTTTTTGTGTCTTTATAGAAATTAAAATCCGTTTTCAAAAAGAATAGCTTGACCGGTCTCGCCGCTCTTGAAGCAAGCCTCCATAACACAGAGAACTCTTCTTACCTCGTCGAGCTTAATGAGCTGTTCTTCCTTGCCGTCAATTGCCTTTACAACATTGCGGTAGAAATCATGAACATCGGACGTGGGACGCTCGATCTCGTATGTATCAAGGGTGATCTCGTCTCTTGGCGCCATAGTCTTTGTGATGCCTGCTGCTGTCTGAACGGGAACAACTTCCTTCTCGTTCCAAGCCTTCATCTTGGGAACCTTGCATTTCTTCTGCCAATCCTCAATCAGGGCTGAGCCTTTTTTGCACTGCATATAGAAACGGGGCATGTAGATGAAGTTGTATGTTCCAACCTCAACTGTAGCTCTTTTTCCGGATTCAAATGTCAGCATAAGGTGCATACCGTCATCAACCTCATTTGTGGTGATATTGGTAAGCTCACAGTATATTTTGACTATTTTTTCGGGGATAAGCTGAAGCATCTGGTCGATGAGGTGAACGCCCCAGTCGAGAACCATTCCGCCGCCGTAGGGCTTAAGACACCTCCAGTCAGAGGGGATTCCTCTTGAGCCGTGAACGCGGGATTCAATATTGATGGTTTCACCGATCTCGCCGCTTTCGATTATGGACTTGATCGCAAGAAAGTCAACATCCCAGCGTCTGTTCTGATGAACAGTGAAGAGCTTGCCTGCCTTCTTTGCAGCCTCGCACATATCGTCGAAATCCTGAATGGAAAGAGCCACGGGCTTTTCGCAAACCACATTTTTTCCCGCTTCAAGAGATCTGATAACGATATCCTTATGAACGTCATTTGGTGTTGCACAAACGACGATATCAATGCTTTTATCGGCAAGGATCTCATCAAGGCTGCCATAAGCCTTAATGCCTGCATCTCTTGCAGCCTGCTGTCTTGCTTCCTTTATATCAAAAATGCCCCCGAGAGCAATGATGTCGCTTTTCAGTGCGTGATTTGCGTGCCATCCGCCCTGACCGCCGTAACCAACGACCGCAATGTTCTTTTTCATAGTAAAGCCTCCGTATTTAAACACCGTTTTTGGGGATGTATAGCCATACCCGCCTATATTATAAGACAAATTATGCTGAGTATCAAGTCAAAAATAGACTATTTCGAGACAAATATTGCTATTTGACCCTGCGACGCTGAAAAATTGTTTTTCGATATTGCAAAAATGGTACTATATTTTGCAGATTTATGCTAAAATTGCTTTTAATTTATATTTTTATTGACAAAAAATATAAACGTGATATAATAATAGTGTAAAAAATATGTTGGGTAAATGTGTTTTCCCGGATTAAAAAAGGAGAAGAATAATGAATAAGGTTTTAGAAGAACTTTCTCTTATCGGCATAGTACCGGTAATTAAAATCGACGATGCAAAGGATGCGCTTCCTCTTGCAAAGGCTCTTATCGATGGAGGTCTGCCTTGCGCTGAGGTTACCTTCAGAACAGCGGCTGCAAAGGATGCTATCAAGGCAATCTCCGAGGCATATCCCGAAATGATCGTTGGTGCGGGTACGGTTCTCACACCCGAGCAGGCTGATATTGCCGCAGAGGCAGGCGCAAAGTTTATAGTCAGTCCGGGTCTCAATCCCGAGGTCGTTAAGCATTGCACAGAGAAGGGCTATCCCATCGTTCCCGGTATCAATAACCCAACCGGAATCGAGCAGGCACTCTCACTCGGACTTGATACTGTTAAATTCTTCCCGGCAGAAAATTCCGGCGGTATTGCAATGATCAAGGCAATGTCCGCTCCTTACGGCGGCGTTAAGTTCATGCCCACGGGCGGAATCGGTCCCGCAAACGTTAAGGATTACCTTGCATTTAATAAGATCATCGCTTGCGGCGGAAGCTGGATGGTAAAGGCTGATATGATCGCTGCAGGTGATTTTGACGGCATAAGAAAGCTCACCGAAGAGGCTGTTGCCGCCATGCTTGATTTCAAGCTTGTTCATATCGGTGTAAACTCTGCCGATGCTACAGAGTCTGATGCTTCGGCAAAGACTCTCGAAAAGGCATTCGGATTTGCAAGAGACGAGCGAGAAAAGTCTATTTTCGCAAGCCCCGCTATTGAGATCATGAAGTATCCCGGAATGGGAACACACGGTCATGTTGCAATCAAGACAAGTAACGTTGACAGAGCTGTATATCACCTCTCCCGCAAGGGCTTTGAATTTGATATGTCGACTGCTGCCTACGCTCCCGACGGAAGCATGAAGTTCGTTTATCTTAAGAACCAGATCGGCGGCTTTGCTTACCACCTTGTAAAATGATGAGTAGATTTAAAATTTGTGAACTGGTAAAAGGCGGTATTCCCGAATATGAGGCGAGAGGTCCAATAAATGTTGTCATAATCGGAGATAGCGTTTCGCACGGATTCTTTGGCGGCAAAATAAACCAGGATTATAATGCTGTTTATCATAACAGATTAAGGCTTATGATAAACAAAAAGAATCCCACCATTCCCGTCAACATGATAAACACCGCCATCGGCGGTACAACGGCACATTTTGCCCTAGGCAATTTTGAGCGCGATGTTTTGCCTCACAGACCCGACCTTGCTATCATTTGCTTTGGTCTGAACGATGTGAACGGAAGTGTCGAGGATTATGCAAGCTCTCTTGAGGGCATTTTTGAAAAATGCAAAAATGCCGATATTGATTGCATCTTTATGACTCCCAATATGCTGAATACAAAAAGACATCCTGATACCATCGAAAAGTATTTCGATTATGCGCTGAAAACCGCCGAAATGCAGAATAGCGGCAGAATGGACAGCTTTATGGAGGCGGCAAGAGAGGTGACAAAGAAATGCGGCGTTCCTCTTTGCGATTGCTATGCAAAATGGAAGGAATTTGATGCAGAGGGAAAAGATATTACCTCTCTTCTTGCGAATTATATCAATCATCCTACACGTGAAATGCACAAGCTTTTTGCTGATATGCTCTACGAACTTATTTTCGAGGAGAAGTACGATGGCGAAGATGTTATGAGCGACGACGGGATGATAAGATTCTGAAATTAATTTGAAAGGAAAATAGAATAATGAAAAGAATAGTTACATTCGGCGAGATCATGCTTCGCCTCGCACCCGAGGGATATTACCGCTTCAGCCAGGCTACAAGCTATGGCGCAACATATGGCGGAGGAGAGGCAAATGTTGCTGTTTCTCTTGCCAATTTCGGTATGGAGGCTGCTTTCGTTACAAAGCTCCCTTCTCATGATATCGGTCAGGCAGGTGTAAATGCCCTCCGTCAGTTTGGCGTTGAAACAAAATTCATTGCGCGCGGCGGCGACAGAGTTGGTATCTACTTCCTTGAGAAGGGTGCAAGCCAGAGACCCTCAAAGGTTATTTACGATAGAGCAGGCTCTTCCATTTCTCAGGCTACAGTAGCAGACTTTGATTGGGATGCTATTTTTGAAGGTGCTCATTGGTTCCATTTCACAGGAATTACTCCCGCTCTCGGCGATAATGTTGCGGAAATTTGCAAGGTTGCTTGTGAAAAGGCAAAGGCAAAGGGAATCACCATCAGCTGTGACCTCAATTACCGCAAGAAGCTCTGGACAAGAGAAAAGGCGGGACAGGTTATGGGCGAGCTTATGCCTTATGTTGACGTTTGCATTGCTAACGAGGAGGACGCAAGCGACGTATTCGGAATCAAGGCTGCAGATACCGACATTACGGGCGGCAAGCTGAACCACGAGGGATATAAGAGCGTTGCAAAGCAGCTTTCCGACAGATTCGGCTGCAGGAAGGTTGCGATCACACTCCGTTCCTCCATTTCCGCAAATGATAATGACTGGAAGGCTATGCTTTATGATAAGGCGACTGACGATTATTATTTCAGCCGTTCTTATAGGATTCATATCGTTGACCGTGTTGGCGGCGGCGATAGCTTTGGCGCAGGTCTTATCTATGCAACTCTTTCCGAGCTGGATCCCCAGTCCGCCATCGAGTTTGCAGTTGCGGCAAGCTGTCTCAAGCACACTATCGAGGGCGATATGAACCAGGTTTCCGTAGCTGAGGTAAATCAGCTTGCGGGCGGCGACGGTTCAGGTCGTGTAGTAAGATAATTTTTGATATTTTGACATTATTTGCAGGTCTGCAGTGCAGACCTGCTTTTTTTGCAAAAATATATTATCTGTTGACAAATATAGGAATTTGTGCTATAATTTGAGCAGAAATACACGTGGTTTTTGGGCTTTTTGTATTTAAGACGTGTGAAAAGCGTCCGGAAATAAATTTTTTTACACTGAAAGGACACAGAAAATGAAATTTAAGCGCATTTTGAGTCTCGTTCTTGCACTTCTCATGGTAATGTCAATATTTACCCTTGGAATTGCCGCTGAACAGGTTTCACAGGACACAAAGTCTGTGGCTATCAAGTACGGTACACCCGTAGTTGACGGTCAGCTTGACGAAATTTGGGAAGCTGCAGTAGCAGTTGATTTCCCTTACGACCGTAACGGATGCAGCG
>CAYPKQ010000158.1:0-5915 GCA_964411355.1 uncultured Lachnospiraceae bacterium | reverse complement strand
ATTAATCTCTCTTGCAAGTGCACTGACGATACCGTTTGTAACTGTTCCGCCAAGCTCTCCAAGGGGATTTCCGATAACTATTACCTCTTCAGCCACCGACAGCTTTGCACTTGTGCCGAGAGTTGCAACCGTAAGCTCCTCATCGGGATCTATTTTAAGAATGGCGATATCAGAGCTTGCATCAGTGCCTATGAGCTTCGCCTCATATTCATTTCCGTTTGTGAGACGCACGGTTATTTTGCTTGCGCCTTCAATAACGTGGTTATTTGTGATAACGTGTCCTTCCTTTGCGATGATAACTCCGCTGCCCGCACCGCTCTGAACATACTGATAGAAGCTGTGACCGTTTACAACCTGCTCGGTAGTTATTTCAACAACACTGTCCTTGACAAGCGACACGGCTTGATGCTTTGACATAAGCTCGCCCACTTTACCGTCTACTGTAAAAACAGATCCGCCGGGAGTCTTTGTTATAGTTGCAATACCGCCAGCACCATCGCCATCCGTTTCAGGGGCTTCGGCAGATGCTTCATTCTGCGTTTCAGGTGCGATCGAATCAGGAGCAGACAAACTTTCGTCTCCGGTTTCAACCTTATTTTCTTCAATCACGCCCTTTGTCATCGACATCATGCCTGCAATGCTGATACCGACAAACATGGAAATGATCGACACTGCCAAGAAGCCGCACACAGCAATGGCGATTACAGTGCCCTTTGATATGCCCGATTTCTTTTTTTGCATCTCATAATATGGAGCTCCCCCCACAGCACGGCTGTATGTTCCGTCCGAATTGCAGGTATAAGTATCTGTACCGGCAGTGTTTCTTGTATATCCCTCCGGGGTAGGAGTATAGGTGCTCTGATATGTGTGCGGGGGATTCTGATTCTCAAAGGAATCATTGTTTTCATTTGTGGTTGGGGGATTATCGTTTGAGTTGTTTTGCATATTATTTATGCTGTTATCAAATTCATTCATCATTGGTTCCTCCCTTGACGATTTACTTTTGTGAGTAAATTATAATCTCAAAATGTGACAGTTTTATGATGATGATTCAAAAAAGTATTGAATTTAACCGTTTCTCCCGTGTTTTTTCATCTTACGGTTGATCACTCCCTGCAAAATCGCATAGGTTATCATTCCTATAAGTACAATTAAAACCGAGATGAGCATAACAAATATTCCGAGAAAATAATAATAGATTGATTCCAGAGGTGTTATGCCATAACTTATGGAATTTTGTGACCCCGCAAGGGTCGTTATCAGTATTCCTATGAGAAATCCGATAAAGCAATCGGAATAGATGGTGAAAAAGACCGCTTTCAGCTTGCCGAAGCGTTTTTCAAACAACGGAAATAAAACCAATGTAAAGCATATGGCAAAGCAGACTAAAAATATACTTCTGAAAATTATTAATATATTCTCTGTGCTTTGAGGTATTGAAGTGTGTTTTGGAAGGGTCTGTATCAATATTTCAACAATAAATGTTGAAGCAAAAAACACAAGAGAGAGTACCCTCATGGATATTCTTCTTTTGTTAAGCTTTCCGTTTTCCATATATTTTATTCGTATAAGTCCTTATCTTGAAAGTATCTCGTCAACTATCTCCTGCGCAAGAAGATAATCATCCTCGCTTATGTCTGCACCGGGTATTCTGAAAGCATTTCCCTCCGCTTTCTTGCCGTTTATGACCGAGTTCCATGTAAGACCAAGCATATATTCTCCGAGAGATCCCGCATGGAAGCCGTCTGCCGCATGAACGGTAAGTCCGCGTCTTACACCCTCAAGCATTACCTCACCACCCGGAATGTAAAAATCCGCATCAATAGTCTTTGCCGCCCTCTCATAGCATTGCTTCACCTTTGCATACATATCCTCGGTGCTTGCAAAATTAAATTTCGTCAATCTATCTTCATTTACATATGCCCATGTTTCATGTAGTCCCAGCTTTGCACCGGGGCAAAGTCTCCTTATATGGTCAGCAAGGAAAATCACATACGGCTCATAGCATTCCCATCTGAAGCTCTCGTGACTCGCCTGCTGAATGGTGATATAATCCCATGTGTCGGAAAGAAGCACCTTGTCGATAGAGACCTTAAGACCCGTGTTCTCCCCCTTAAACTCAAAATCATAAGCCTCGCTATTCGCCATGATATTTCTGAAATGAAGGCTCATGGGGCATCCCCCGATATAAAGATTAGCATTTTTCTGCCAAACTCCCGCTGAGCTTGCAATGGGGTAAAAATAACGATTTGCGTTTTGTGAAAAGCTATTTCCTATTGCTAATACTTTTGCCATTTTTATTTGCCTTGACCTTTCATAAGTTTTTCAAGTTCTTTTATATCTTTTTCGGTGGTCGCAAAGCTTGCGGCTAGGCGAACTACCGTGTGATCCTCGTCATATTTTTCCCAAAAGCTGAATTTCACATCTTTTGAAAGCCGCTCAAGCTCCTTGTCCTCAAGAATTACAAACTGCTGATTTGTATATGAATCTATAAACAGCTTGTAGCCGCGGCAGAGCAGCATTTCCTTTATCTTCATCGAAAGTTCAACTGCGAGCTTACCGATCTCAAAATAGAGGTCATCGGTAAAAAGAGTATCAAACTGAACTCCAAGAAGCCTTCCCTTTGCAAGAAGTGCTCCCCTCTGCTTAACAGTGGTAAGAAAATGCTTCGGCATATTCTTTTTTGTAAAAACAACTGCCTCTCCGCAAAGTGCCCCAACCTTTGTTCCGCCAATATAAAATACGTCGCAAAGCTCTGCTATCATGGGCAATGTCACATCCGTCATCGGGCTTTCAAGGGCATATGCAAGCCTTGCACCATCCATATAAAGAGGAATTTTGTATTCACGGCAGACAGAGGAAAGCGTGCGAAGCTCCTCGGCACTGTAAAGTGTTCCATATTCGGTCGGGTGGGAAATATAGACCATTCCCGGGAACACCATATGATCGTGATTTGCGTCGGAATAGAATGCAGCGAGATATTTTTTGACATCTTCAGCTTCAAGCTTTCCGTCCTTTCCGTGAAGTGCCAGCACCTTGTGTCCTGTCGCCTCGATCGCCCCCGCCTCATGTGCGCTTATATGACCTGTTTCTGCGGAAATGACGCCCTCATATCCGCCAAGCACGGATGAAATAACTATTTGATTTGTCTGAGTTCCGCCAACTAAAAAAAAGATCTCCGCATCCTCATTTTTGCAAGCCTTTTTTATCTTTTCCTTTGCGCTCTCGCAGTAAATATCGCTTCCGTATCCCGAGAGCCTTTCAAGATTAGTTTCAAGAAGTCTTTTCAGTATTTTTTCATGTGCGCCCTCTATATAATCGCTTTCAAATGACAGCATAAAAAACCTCCCATATGATTTAATATTATGATAACATATAATGACAAAAAAGTCAATGAAATGCCGACAAATTACGAATATTTTTCGTAGTATTTTCTATTGACACAAATACCAAAAAATGCTACAATATATAAAAAACAGCGAGAGGTGAGAATTATGCACTATTATTCGATAATGGCATACAATACCGAGCATATTGACGAGATTTGCGAGGACATAAAATTTCAGATAGAAAACGGCATTGCCGATTGCCCTCTTTTCAGCATGACGCTGGTGCCCGAGGGTGATCCACCGATAGATAAAGCGGCGGCATTTTGCGAAAAATACCGTCCTTTTCAAAAAAAGCTCCATGAAATGGGGCTAAAATGCGGTATTCTTGTACAAGCAACCATCGGACACGGATATCCGCTTGCGGCTGATTTTCCTTATCAGCATTTAATCAAGCTTTCGGACGGAACAAGCGAATTTATAGTTTGTCCCTATGACGAAAGCTTTAGGGAATACATAAAAAATGTTATGACCGCTCTTGCGAAAGAGGGACCCGATGTTATAATGGTCGATGACGATTTTAGGTTATATCACAGAGGCGGCAAGGGCTGTGCCTGCCCCTTGCATTTAAAGGAATTCAACAAAAATGCCGGAACGAGCTTTGACAGAACCGAGCTTTTAAGAGCCGTTAACGAAAGCAAGGAATATAATGACATCTATGTAAGCACCATCGGCGATTCACTCATTGGTGCTGCAAAGGCAATGAGGGACGGTATTGATGCAGTTAACCCTTCTCTTCCCGGTGTTTTTTGCGGCTGCGGTCACAACTTTGAATTCGGTGCGGAAATTGCCAAGACTCTTGCGGGCAAGGGAAATCCCACAGTTGTAAGAATCAACAACGGTAACTATCTTGCAAACCACGGCAGAGGATTTTCAAATGTCTTTCTCCGTGCAGCAACCCAGATTGAGCTTATACGTGACAAGGTTGACGTCATTCTTGACGAAACAGATACATGCCCCCAAAACAGATACAGCACCCCCGCACAAACTCTTCATGCTCACCATGTTGGAACAATACTTGAGGGTGCAATGGGAGCAAAGCATTGGATAACAAGGCTTAGTAGCTTTGAGCCTCAAAGCGGCAAGGCTTATAGAAAAAAGCTTGCTGAAAACAGAAAAATGTATGATGCACTTGCAAAAATCGCCCCTAACCTTTCCTGGCGCGGCTGCAAGATCCCGCTTGCTCCAAAGCCGAATTTTCTTTTTGATGATTCCGATATTTATTCCAATAATATAAGCGCCTGGTGCACAAACGTCCTTGAAAGACTTGGTCTGCCTATGTATTATTCCTCAAAGAACGGCGGAGTTGCCTTTATGAACGGTAATTACGATTCCAAATTCAGCAATGAGGAAATTAAAAATATGCTCTCAAATGGCGAGAAGGCAATTCTTTCGGCCGACACCGCAAAAAATCTTTTGGAAAGAGGCTTTTCATCTCTTCTGGGTGTTGAGGTGCGCAAATGGGAAGGTCTTTCCATGAGAAGTGAAAAAGTTTTTGGAATGGGAAGATGTAATGTTCAGCCTAAATCACTTGAAATCGTCCCCAAGGACAAAAGAGTAAAAATCGACTCTATGGTACAGCACACAATAGACCGAGTCAATTTTACCGATCTTTTCCCGGGAGTTACTGTTTTTGAAAATGACGAGGGCGGTAAGGTTGCGGTATTCAGCGGCACGCCCGATTGCGACTGGGGCATTACACAGCCATTTTCCTATCTCTGCGAAACAAGAAAAAAACAGTTAATAAGACTTCTATCGGCGTGGGGCGAGCTTCCCGTCTATTATCCGGAGGACGCAGAGGTATATCTGAAAGCCGCAGATATGCCTGACGGCACGCTTTTCTGTGCTCTCATAAATCTTGGACTTGACGAGCTTGACACCATTCCTCTCTTCTGCGAAAAGAAAGTAAAGAAGGTAGAGACTCTTAATTCCGAGGGGGAAAAAATTGAATGTAATTTCACAGCAGACGGAAACAACATCACCGTCATGAAAAATGCAAGAACCCTTGATCCTGTGATTCTGTTTATTTCATAAGGAAACAAAAAGGAATAGAAATGAAAAAGCACTTTAAGAATTTAACAATATTTTTGATTATCATATCTTTTGTTTTGATTTTTTCCGCCTGCACCGATGATACGGGCATTACTATCTACAGCGGAGAAACCTCTGCCGAATCTGAAAGTACCTGCATTTATCCCGAAACAGGCGTAATCGAAACAGAAGCGATCACACATATAACAACAAATACAGAAGAGTTAATAAATGAAACGTCTGCCGTAATCGAAACGAGCAAAGAAAGCACAATTGAAACCGAAAACGAAACTGAACCCGCTCCTACTACCGAAAAGGTAACAGAATCTCCCAAAAGCGAGACTGTTTTTGAGGAAAGCTCAACGCTTTCCGAAACAGAGATCACCCCCGAAGAAACAACATCTGTTCCCGAAAGCGAAACTTTACCCGAAGAAACTGCTTCAGATACGGAAACAGTAAAGGGAACCGAAGCCGTGACCGCCCAAAAGGTTGAAAATG
>CAYPKQ010000157.1:0-5947 GCA_964411355.1 uncultured Lachnospiraceae bacterium | reverse complement strand
GTCGATCAAAACTTTCAACTGACTGCGCCCTCACAGACCGACAAATTCCTGTTTATCTGTAAAAAACACATAAAGAAAAGGGGACAGTTTTGAAAAAATAAGACACTTTGAACGATTTGCATATTTTCCCGAACGATTTGCTGTTGACATTTGATTGCTTTTCCTATATTATATGATTAAATAAAATAGGAGGAGAATACAAATGCAAACTATTTTCAAAAAATCAGCTTTATTTTTCCTTATTCTTGCAATTTCACTGCTCACCTTTGCAGGTGCGGTTTTTGCAGAGGAAACGGACAGCTCGTCCGAGATGACACTTGATGAGATCATTGCCTCATATGCAGGCGAAAGAATTGAGGACTTCACCTTTGACGGAGCAGTTTCTCTCGACGGATTCTCAATCAAGCTGAAGAGCACTGAAACCGCAGTAAACGGACTTCGCAGTATCAGCTCATTTGACTGGAACAAAAACGCCGGCTATGAGGCAGACGGATATACTCTCCTTGAATTTGGTGCAATAGCACTTTCAAGAGCGCAGTATGAAGCAGCCGATGGCAATTTCACACTTGATACGGAAACAGGAAAGCTTTCGGGCGCAAACGGAGCAGTTGCTCCCGTTTGGAAAAACGGATCTTATGTGGGAAACACGCTTGTGAGAACAGAAAGCAGAACGCAGTATGCTCTTACCATTGTAAACTACGAAGCAAATTTTGCCGATGATGTTTATTTTGCCGCATATTCGGTTTACAGCAGAGATGGCGCAGAAGAACCAATAGTTACGATTTCAGGCTATCCTGATGAGGATTATCAATTTATGAATCTTTATCAGCTTACCCTTGATATGTATGTGAACGGAGCGATAAACTCATCAAATACCGATGATACAACCGTTTGGGACACACTTCTTACAGGCGTTGTTACCCTCGAAAGCTCACAGTACGGCACAGGTGCAACCGATATGGACGGCGTTGCCTTTGGCGATAGCTTTACCTTTAAAGAGGTATCTCAAATATATGGTGCAAAAACCACACCAAATGAAAACGCTAATATCAAAATCACACTCCTTCATGACTATGCAACAGAAAAATATGTTGCAATATACAGGGGAAGCGGAGATTTCGGTGCTTTGTCGACTAACACACAAGGTTATCAATTGTCAAGCAAAACCGGATTTACTAAAATGTCACATCCCAAGCTCACAAGTGCAACTTGTACGAAAATCGAAACCGTAATAATTGATGAAGGCATTACCAAAACAAGTAAATACGGATTTAGCCACAGTTATTTTAAAACATTGGTTTATCCTGCTTCGCTTACCAACTTTGTTGAAAGCTCACTTTACTATTGTCATAACATAACCACGATATATGAAGCAAAAGCAACGGGTTATATGCAGAATAATGAAACAGGACTTGTTGATTTGTCCACAGTTTCTATATCTACTAACAATCTGCTTCTGCAGGGAGCTTCGTTTGGCTTTACAAAGCTCCATCTCCCTTCCTCAGTAACCCAACTTGGTAACGGATGTGTTGGAACACCTGCAGACACCACATATAAGCTGTCAAAGATATGGTGCGGAGATACCGAAGAGCCGGAATACGGCGTAATTGATCTCAGCGGAGCTACAAAGCTTACCAAAATTACAGGTTCAACATTCTCGGCTTTAGCTTCGGGCTATGACTATACTGTTATTCTTCCGGACAAATGCACATCTCTTTCAACGAATTGCTTTGGTAACGGTTATGTTACAGAAATCAGACAAGCAACATATAGCGCAAATATTGTTGAGTGCATTGCCGCCAATACAAACCTTGCAAATGTAAAATACTGCAATCTTGATGGTAAGAAATGGGTCGCTCCCACAGAGGAAAACACCCTCAGAATTCTTGCCATCGGAAACAGCTTCAGCGTTGATGCTATGCAGTGGCTCTACGGAATTGCAAATAATGCAATGGAAAACGGCGATCTTGACTATGAATATATATCCCTCGGAAATCTGAAAAAGAGCAGCTGCACAATTGATATGCATTGGGACTATATCCAGAACGACACAGGTGCATATGATTATTACACAAACACAGACGGTGAATGGTCGATGACCTCAAGCTACAAGCTCTCAACAGCTCTTGCTTCTCAGCAATGGGACATCATCACTATTCAGCAGGAGAGCGGCAACAGCGGTCTTCCCGATTCATATACCAATCTTGCAAATGTACTCAGTTATGTCAGCGAAAACAAGACAAACGCTGATGCAAAGATCTATTGGCATATGACATGGGCATATCAGGGCGACAGCACCAGAAGCACATTTGCAAACTATAATAATGACCAGACCACAATGTATAATGCAATTACAAGCACCGTTCAGAGCGCAGTTCTCACAAATGAGAGCATTTCGGGCGTTATCCCAAGCGGAACTGCCATTCAGAATATGCGTACATCATATGTGGGAGACACTCTCACCCGTGACGGTTATCACCTCAGCTACGGGCTCGGAAGATATATTGCCGGTATGACATGGTTTGCTTATCTCACAGGTGAATCCATCGACAATATCTCATATGTTCCCGATGAATATAAGGATATTTCTCTTTGCCTTGACGCAGTTAAGGAAGCTGTCAAAAATGCACTTGAAACACCATATGCTGTAACTGATTCGGAGTACACGACCGAGCCTGAATACACAGATGAGGAGCTTTTCCTTATAAACGGACTTGATTTTTCATCTTACACCGCTCTTGACCTCACAGATTATATCCATTTCCAGGAGTATTATCAGTCTGAGAATTATACCCCTTCTGCTATGGTCAGCGGAACAAACACTGCGAAAAAATATATTGGAATAGGTACATTCGATAAGACAACTCTTCCCATAGGCTCTGTCATAGTGCTCGATTCCGGTTATCAGTACCGTCCGGAGGGCTGGATAGATGCCGCTACCAAAAATACTTCCCGTCCCGGTAATGTTACTTCCCGTTTTGTTGTGACAGACGAAGCGTGGTGGGGCAGTTATACCATCCGCGGCTTCAATCTGGCATACTCGGGTGCCGGCAGTAATGTAACCGAAGGCGTTGCTGAGCATTTCAGAATTTATATTCCCGCATAAAAACTACCATTATCAAGGGGCGAGCCAAAAACGATTTGGCTCGCCCCTAAAGCATCAATTATCAAGTATTTTTCATAATCACAGAGCCAATGCAATCACTGACGTGCTCGCAGGCATCTGCGCATTCCTCAAAAATTTCGTATATCTTTCTCCATGAAATGGTCTCAAGAGCATCCTTTGAGGTGAGGGTAAGCTCTCTCATTGCCGAAAGATAAATTTTGTCACAATCCTCTTCAACATCGTTTATCTCAACGATGAGCGAATGTATCTTCTTCGACTTTTTAAAGCTCTCAAATTCTCCCATAACCGAGAGAAGAAGATCACAGGATCTTACAAGCTTTTCTGCAAATTCAATTGCGGAAGGATATATCGTTTTGATATCATAAATGTAGAATTTCTGCAAAATCTCTTCAAGAGTATCAACAACATCATCAAGAATTCTGCTGAGCATATCAAGATCTTCTCTATCAATGGGAGTTACGAATGCTTTAGCAAGTGCTGCGTTCATCTCATGCTTTTTCATATCCGCACTATGCTCTATCTCATGCATTTTTCCGAGCATTTCGCTCATGTTATCGGGGGAATAGTTCTTCAAGCACTCAACAAGGTATTCTGCCGCATTTTTCGCAATTGAAGTGCATTTTTCGAGATTCTCAAAATAAAATTTATCGCCTTTTGCCATTTTTATATCTCCTTAAATAAAAATCATCATAAAAAGCTTTGTCATAAGAAAGCCCACAAGCCCGCATCCCGGGAATGTCAAGACCCATGTGAGAACCATTTCCTTTACAACTCCGAAATTGATAGCTGACGCTCTCTTTACAGCACCAACGCCCATAATAGAAGTGGTTTTTGCATGAGTCGTTGAAACGGGAAGACTGAAAACCGAGCAGAAAAGCAGAGAAAGTGCACCTGCGATATCTGCGGAAAAGCCCTGATATTTTTCAAGCTTGACCATATCCATTCCAACGGATTTTATTATCTTTTTGCCGCCCATTGCGGTTCCCAGCGCCATAACGGCAGAGCAGACCACCATGAGCCATATGGGAATGGTTATATCGGATGGAAGTGCCTGCCCTCTCGACATATAAACACATAGAAGAATAACACCCATAAATTTTTGACCGTCCTGCGCACCATGCATAAATGCCATTGAAGCTGCGCCAACGATCTGTGCGCCTCGGAAAAAGCCCTCGGTCTTTTGTCTGTTTGCCTTGTAAAATATTTTTGTAACCAGCTTGCACACCAGCCATCCAAGACCAAAACCAAGTACAACGGATATCACTATTCCGTAAAGCACCTTGACCCATTCGCCGCCGTTTACGCCGTCAAAGCTTCCGTGAAGAGCAATGGCACTTCCGGTAAGACCTGCGATAAGCGCATGGCTCTCGCTTGTGGGAATTCCGAATACCCAAGCAAGGGTTGCCCAGAGAACGATGGCAAAAAGTGCGGCACTGAGCGCAATGATTGCTTCATCCGGATCATTTCCGAAATCCACCATCTTTGTGATAGTCTCGGCAACTGTGGCATTTATCATCGTCATAAAGAAAACGCCGAGAAAATTGAATACCGCCGCCATGAGTATTGCCGCCCTCGGCTGCATACACCTTGTTGTAACACAAGTAGCAATAGCGTTTGGCGCATCCGTCCAGCCATTTACAAGAATAACGCCAAGAGTCAGCGTTACAGCAATAAACAGTAGGGGATTTGCCGTCATCTGATACCAAAAATCCAGTATAGAACCCATATTAAACCTCTCTTTCAGGGATAGTAAACAAGATAAGTATAATGTATTTTATTCCAAAATACAATAGTTCCATGCTAAATTTTACATACATTTGATTTTTGTTTGATAAAAATTTTGTTTTTTTAAAATCGGTTGACAGTCTCTTGCTTGTGTGGTATAATTTGAAAAGAATTTTTTATGGGAGATCTAAAAATGTATTTTATCTTTCTTGCCGTTCTGCTTTTTGTTAGTAAGGACTTTTTCTTCAAGCTTTACGGAATGAAATTTGAATCAAAAAACGCAGGACTTTTCCTTTCCAATACATTAGCTATGATCTTTGGTTCAGCGGTTCTTTTCATCGTTGCACTTATTATGAAAAAGCCGCTGCTTCCCTCAAGTATAACAGAATATATTCTTGCCGCCATTTTCGGCATATCATATATCATGGTAAACTATGTTCTGGTGCTTGCCATGGCTTATGGACCGATGGGGCTCACGGGAGTGGTTTGCGGAATAGGCGGAATTATTGCAGGAAGCATTTACGGCATTATATGCGGTGACGATGTTTCGCCATTGGTTATCATAGGCTCAATCCTTATGACAACAGCGGTGTTCCTCATAACGCCCTCAAAAAAAGGTGAAAGCAGTAAAAACACAAATCAAATGAAATGGTTTCTCCTTTCTTTCCTTGCATTTTTTCTCAATGCGCTTATCTGTATTGTAAAAACAGAAGGCGTACGGAATTGCGGTGCCGACAGCGTAGTATTTTCTCTCTGGTCATTTATTTTTGCTTCTCTTATGGGACTTATTGCAATTTCTGTTTTTCTCATTCGCGGAGAACGCTTCAAGGCATATCTCTCGGGAGCAAAAAAATGCTTCACTCTCATTATCATCTCATCAGCTATGGGAATCAGCTGTACGCTTGCCAACACCATGCAGATGCTTAGCCTTAGCTCAGGCACCCCTTCCATAATAGTTTATCCCCTTACCACAGTTTCAGCAAATCTCATCGAGGCATTCATCTCGGTTGCTGTCTTGAAGGATCAGAAAATGTCCCTTAAAATATACTTTGCATATGCCGTTTGCTTTATAGGAATAATTCTCGTAAATATCGG
>CAYPKQ010000156.1:5710-5947 GCA_964411355.1 uncultured Lachnospiraceae bacterium | reverse complement strand
CAAAGATGAAGCAAATGGGCTGCTGCGAACGCTTGATATAGTGGTAAGCCAGCTTCTTATATCCGTAGTAGTCAACAACGGCATCAGAGAACTGCGGCCAACCGTCGATAAGATTCCACCAGATGATACCTGTTCTTCTCCACTTGGAGAGACGGAAACGCTCGATAAAGTATTTCTTCGCCTCTGCCTGCGATATCTGACTCTGCTTGGCGAAATCGTCAATATTATCGGGCAGTG
>CAYPKQ010000156.1:0-5700 GCA_964411355.1 uncultured Lachnospiraceae bacterium | reverse complement strand
TTGGATCTGACCCTCTCCACAAAGAATTTCATGGCCTCTGCCTGAGAGATCTGGCTCTGATATGCAAAGGTATCCATATCCTCGGGAGCTTCGCCAAAGAGTGTAATTACTTGGTTTGACATAAGCGGAACGCGGAATCTTTCGCCGTCCTCGCCGTCTGTTGTAACGCAGGTTGCGTGTGCCATCCAATGGGGATTTGCCATTGCCTCTTCTCTGTTCCAGAGAACTCCCTTCGGAGGCTTCTCGGCTTCTGTCCAAGGCCAAAGATATTCTTCACCGATAAAACGCTTGATGGAATCGGGGGAGTTGCAGCCGTGATAACCTGTTTCGGAGGCAAAATGACAAATGCTCTTGCCATAGAAATTACCCTTGAAATAGTCACGGGGACCCCAAAGATGGTTTTCGGAAGCAGAATATCTCTTGCCCTGCTTTACAATCTCATCCGAAAGATACGGAGAGGAGGGCAGATAAGGTCTTGCGGGGTCATTTATGCGGAGTGCGGCAGGAAGAACCACACGGGTATTTGCATTCTGCGAGGGCATAACAAAGGGAAGCTTATCGCTCCAGAAGAACGCTTCGTCACATTCGTTATCGCCTGCCCATAGGACGATAGAGGGATGGCTGCGGAGTCTCTTGACTGCCACAGAAGCCTCTTCAAAGAGTCTTGATTTGAAGCTCTCATCCTGAGGATAAAGAGCGCATCCCATAATAAAGTCTTGCCAGATCATTATACCGTGGTCGTCACAGTAATTATAGAGCATATCGTTTTCATAAACGTTTCCGCCCCAAAGTCTGATTATGGTGCATCCCAGATCACCGAGCATAGGAAGAATAGCAGGGAGGCGTTCTTCATCAAAGGAATGCATAGCATCTGCGGGAACCCAGTTTGTTCCCATTGCAAATATCTTCTTTCCGTTTACCTTGAAAACGAATTCTCCGCTTCCGTCCTCGTCTGTCATATCGGTTCTGTCAAGGTCTGCCATGCGGATACCGATTCTTGTATTGTATTCGGCAACAACCTCGCCAAGATGGAGAAGCTCCACCTTATAATCATACATATTCGGCTCGCCATAGTTATGAGGCCACCAGAATTTAACATTGTTTACCCAGAAAGTGAAGGTCTCGGAGGTATGCCAAAGACGCTTGACCGTATTTTGAAGAACGCTGTCTCCGCAAACGCCTGTAAATCTTACAGAATATTCCTTGGGATCGTCTTCTGCAAGGTGGCAGTTGAAGTTAACGGATAAGGTTGCTCTTTTTTCCTTGACATTGATTCCGGATGTATAGATATAAACATCGTCAATGCGATCTTCAGCCATCTGCTCAAGGGTAACAGATCTCCATATACCGCCGGAAACGAGACGAGCCATAATATCCCATCCGAACATATGGGGAGCCTTTCTCATTGCGATTCCGCAGGTGTGGTGTCTGCCTGCTCTTGTGCCGGGGTCGATCTCGTATTTTCTTGCTGCAATGCAAGCGGGAATGATATGTACTATAAGCTCGTTTTCGCCCTCGATGAGCTTGTCCGCAACCTCAAAGGTATGAGGAATGAGCATATTTTCGGTTTCTGCGATCTTTACGCCGTTAAGGAAGATCTCGGCAGCGGTGTCGATGCCCTCGAAATGAAGCTTGATCTCCTCTGCGATCTTCTTTTCAAGTGTAAACTTTCTGTAATAGAACATATGGAGCTTCTCTATCCACTGATATTTGATAGCGTTGTCTCCAAAATAGGGGTCTTCAATTATTCCCGCTCTGAAAAGATCCCTTTCGATATTTCCGGGAACTTTTGCCGAGATCTTATCATATCCGCTCGCTTCAAGCTCTGCAATGGTGGAAAAACACGGTTTTTCCATGCGGAGTTTTTTGTTTTCAACATAGACCAGCGACCAATCGCCGTCAAGTAAGATTTTATTACTCATATGAATATCTCCTTCCGAGAATTTTATTTACCTATATTATACTCCCGCTAAAATAAATTTGCAAGAAGTATTTTACTGTATTGATATAAAAAATCACGGTTTTTTTATTGACAATATTATTTTTTCCATGTATAATAAAGAAAAGCGGATAAAATTTTGCTTAATTTAAGGAGAAAGCTATGCCGAGAGAGAATAAACTGTTTTTGTATCAAACACAGGAACGAAGATATTCGGAAAATGCTACATATTTTAATATTGAGGATAGAACATACATATATGACCCTCTTATGGTAAACGCATACCATTGGCATGATTATTTTGAAATGGAATTTTTCTGCGAGGGAGAGGGAACTCATATTCTTAACGGAGAAACTCTCACCGTCAGACGCGGTTCGATACATCTTCTCACACCTGCGGATTTCCATACCCTCTACAAAAAAGAGGAATACGGAGAGATGAAATACTTTAATGTAAATTTCAACGAATATGCTCTCTCCTCGGAGCTTATCAAAATGATAAGCGAGTATGGTGCACCCCTTTCAACAGTAGTTACGGGCGAGGACTATGATGTGCTTTATAATGAATTCAAGGCACTCACTGCTGAATATAAGTCAAACAGACCCATGCGCAATATGATGATAAAAAATATGTTTGAGAAGATCATAATCGTTTTCTGGCGCGCACTTACAAAAAATATGGTCGAAAGCAAGCGTCAGCTCCCGAAGCATGACAGCAGTGTCAGATATATCGTCAGCTATCTGAGAATTCATTTCAGAGAGCAGGTAAGCCTTGCGGTACTTGCAAAGGAGGTTCATCTAACACCAAACTATGTGGGAGATCTTTTCAGAAGAGAAACAGGAATTTCCTTTACGGATTATGTGCAAAGATTAAGGCTTAACTATGCAACAAATCTTCTTGTAAGCTCAGATCTTCCGATTGCTGACATAAGCGTTCAATCAGGCTTCCATTCGGTTTCCTATTTCATAAGGACATTCCGTTTAGCAAACGGAAAAACACCGCTTGAATACAGAAATACAACATCAAAAGAAAAAATATAAAAATCTTTTATGGGAGATCAGAAAATGAAAAGTAGCAAGATCCTTCTTTTAGCGTGTTTTTTAATAATATCTCTCGTTTTGAACGCTTGCGGTAAAAATGAGCCAAATATAGGCGGCGACCCGCTTTCAAAAGGTACGGTCTCATATGAAATAGGCGAAAGTGTTGTTATAGCAGATAGTGAGGGCTGCGATTATTCCGTTGTTCGTCCCGATAACTGCTCAAAAGAGGTTACAGATGCGGCGGTTCTTATAAACAAGGCAATATACGGTATTATCGGTGAGCTTCCCAAGCTGAAAACAGATTACGGAACAAAGGGCGAGCTTGAGATATTGGTCGGAAATACGAACCGCCCCGAAAGCCTTGCGGCATCCGAAGGCCTTGGTGAAAAGGATTTCAGAATTATTTTTTCCGGCAGTAAGATCGCCATCGTTGGCGGAAGCGATGCTGCAACTACCCTGGCGGTAGAGTATTTCCTTGAAAATTATCTTTCGGAGAGTGCGCTCTCCATTGATTTTGGTACGGATTATACATATAGTTATGTTGCCCCCCGCATCATGGTGGGTGACAGCGACCTTGGTGAATTCAAGATTTATTCCGAAGGGACTCCCGAGGCACTTGTGACGGCTGTCAGCGATGCTATCTTTGCCTCAATCGGCAAAACTCCCGAGATAACCGAAAGCCGATCGGAAAAATATATCTCTCTTATGGCAGACCCTTCCCTTGAGGTCGGATACTACATGGCGAAGATACTGAATGACGGGAATATCCACCTGCAATCTGATACTGCAACGGGCCTTTATTTTTCGGTTGAGCATTTCGTAAATGCAATTCGTGATATGAATGTACCCGGCGAGGTCTATGAGCTTGAGCTTTCAAAATCCGGCTTATATCCTCCCGCATTTGAGCTTTTCGGTGAGAATGACGAGAGATATTTCCTCGGTGAAACCGAAAAAGACGCTCTTTCATATGAGATAGGCGAGGAGATAGTTTTCAATATTTCGCTTTTTGCTAAAGGTGAGCTTTCCTCTTGTGCTCGTTTTGATTGGACTATGAAGGGCGACGATGGAAAATCATCCTCAGGAAGCGTTCCCGGAAGCACGGGTCAGCTTACACTCAAAACCACCCTTGATAACAATGGCTTTGTCATGGTGGAAGTAAAAGCTATTGGTGCGGACGGAAACGAAATTGATAAAAACATCCGTTTTTCGGGTGCAGCGGGAGTTCACCCCGAGCTTCTTTCGATAACGAAGGAAGAGCCTGCAGATTTTGATGAATATTGGGCAGAAGCCATCGAAGAAATGATGGCGGTTGAGCCTGAGATAATCGAAATGGAGGAGATAGAGGGGCAATCGGGCTATAAGGCATACAAGATGAAGCTTGCCTGCGCAGGAAATGATAAATGGACGGGCGAGACATATGTTGCGGGTTATCTTACTTATCCCGAAAATGCCGCTAAAAAGTCCCTTTCAATAAAAGCCACCTTCCAGGGCTATGGTGTAAATTCACCTTCCCCATCATACGGTGGCAATAACATAACCTTTGCTGTATGCGGTCACAGCATCGAGGTGGGCATGGAAAAATCCTATTACAGCGATCTGCAAAACGGTATTTTGAAAGGGCACGGCTGGTCAACTGCAGAGAACGCCGATGGCAAAAACGTATATTTCAGATATATGCTTCTCCGAGATCTTCAGGCACTTCGCTTTATGAAGGAATATTTTGGTGAGAACGGTCTTGATCTTTGGGACGGAGACAGCATAAACCTTTCTGGCTCAAGCCAAGGCGGCTTCCAGGTTATCGCACTTGCGGCACTTGATAAGGACGTTGATTCAATAAGCGCAGGTGTTCCGTGGCTTTGCGATATCGGCGGCTATACCGACGGAAAGAAGATAAAAAGCTCTTTCAGACCTGATTTTGCGGACGGACTCGGTTATTTTGATTCCGCAAGCTTCGCTTCGAGAATAACCTGCAGAGTTTCTATCAGCGCAGGACTTGGTGATCCCCTTTGTCCTCCCGCAGGAGTTGCGGTGATGTATAATGCATTAAGCTGTCCCAAAACACTTACCTTCGGACAGAATCAGACCCATTCATATAGACCGCCATATGGTGATAAATTCACTTTTTCAGAGGAATAATCAATTTTTAAGTGGATAAAAATAAGAAAATTTGTAAATTTTCAAAATTCCTATTGCATTTTTTCTCGATGTGTGGTATAATTGTCAAGAATTTGTGCCGATATGTGTTAACATACGGCATCCGATGATGCAAATTGAGGAAATTTAAAGATTAATTTGGAGGAATATTATAATGAAACTTGCATTTGGAATCGTACTTCTCGTTATGGCTGTTTTTCTTATAGTTGCAGTTCTCATGCAGTCCGGTAAGGATAAGAAGCTTTCCGGTACTATCGCAGGCGGTGCTGAAACATTTTTTGGCAAGTCCAATGCCGGCAAGTGGGATAAGAAGCTTTCTGTTCTCACAACAGTAGTTGCAGTTGTATTCGTTCTCGTTGTAATTGCAATGTATATCTTTGTTGGCTGATATCAAAAGATAGATAGCATTAAAAAAGGATTTTCGTAAATCGAAAATCCTTTTTTTGTTTTTTAGCATTATGAATATGTTTGCTTTATGAAAAAACAGATATTTGCCGCTGAACAGTAATTTAGCGAACTGTTGAAGATGTATTTTGTAGGGGACGGCGACCACGACGTCCCTCAAA
>CAYPKQ010000155.1:0-6020 GCA_964411355.1 uncultured Lachnospiraceae bacterium | reverse complement strand
AAAGAACTCTCTCAAGATTGATGGAAAAGAGAATAGCAATAGAGGGAGACATTGTAAGATGTAACGTGCGGTTTCTGTCATATGTACCGTTTTCGAGGAAGTCCGTAAGAACATTGTTCATATTGGATGCGCAAATAAGTCTGGCAATGGGAAGTCCCATGAGCTTTGCAAGATATGCGGCAAAAATATTACCGAAATTACCCGTGGGAACGCAGAAATTGATCTCGTCTCCAATCTTGATCTTGCCATCGTTTACAAGGTCACAATATGCGGAGATATAATAAACGATCTGAGGAACAAGTCTGCCCCAGTTTATGGAATTTGCGCTTGAGAAGAAATAACCGTTCTCGTCCAGAGCCTTTGCCGTATCGGAATCTGCAAAGATCTTCTTAACATTGCTCTGTGCATCGTCAAAATTACCTCTGATAGCGCAAACATTGACATTCGAACCTTCTTGTGTTGCCATCTGAAGCTTTTGAACACGGCTGACGCCGCCGGTGGGGTAGAATACCATTATCTTAACTCTTTCGATATCCTTATATCCTTCGAGAGCAGCTTTTCCTGTATCGCCGGATGTTGCAACAAGAATGAGCGCAGTTCTTTCTTCACCTGTTTTTACAAGTGCTCTCGAAAGAAGTCTTGGCATGATCTGAAGAGCCATATCTTTAAAAGCAGCAGTCGGGCCATGCCAAAGTTCAAGAGAATAAATATTATCATGAATATTTTTTACAGGTGCTGCGCCCCCAACAAACGCTTCTTCATTATATGCAGCCTTGCAATCGGCAAGAAGCTCATCATATGCATAGTCTGTCAGATATCTCGAAAGAATATTTGCGGCTCTTTCGGGATATGAAAGAGGACAAAGCTTTTTGATATCATCAAATGAAAGGGAAGGGATCTCATCAGGAACGAAAAGTCCTCCGTCATTTGCAAGACCTTGCTTTATCGCCCGTGCAGATTCAATTTTGTTTTTTTGATTGTCTCTTGTACTCTGGTATTTCATTTTCTTTACCTTTCGTTTATGTAATTTAGTATTATCTTATCACCATCGGTTGTCGCTTCTTATCCCGAAAGCGTTTCTTATATAGTTGAGCTTTAAAAATCTTCCGTCTTTTGTAAGATAAACTTCAACAACGTCCATTCTCGGACGAAGTCCTGCGGCGCTTTTTGTTTTATACAGATATTCAAGAGCTGCATCAAGAAGATGCTTTTGCTTATATCTGTCAACAGCGCTTTTAGCACTGCCGAATTTTTCAAGCGAAGCGGATTTTGTCCTTGTTTTCACCTCTGCAAAAACTATATGATTCGATTTTTTAGCTATAATATCAATTTCATTATGACCGGATCTGTAATTTTTTTCAATGATAGTGTATCCGTTCACTTCATAAAATTCAGCGGCAATCGACTCTCCAAAGCGTCCGTTTTGGTTACTCTTCATCTTTTTTGTCAAGAAATCTTATAAATTGTTTTCTGTGGATCGGAGAGGGTCCATATTTAAATAATGCTTCTTTGTGCTCTTTTGTTCCATATCCCTTGTGCTTTGCGATCTTATACTCGGGATATTCCGCATCAAGCTCTGAACAAATTCTGTCCCTTGCTACCTTTGCAAGAATCGAAGCTGCGGCAATGCTCATTGAGGTTGCATCGCCTTTTATTATTGCAGCACTGTCAATTGTGAAGCCTCGGTTTATATTGCCGTCTATAAGCGCAAAATCGGCTTTTAGAGCAAGACCGTCAATTGCGCGCCGCATTGCCAGAAGATCGGCTTCAAGAATATTAAGCTCGTCAATTTCCTCAACAGAAGCTGAAGCAATGCAATACGCCAGGGCATTTTCTCTTATAATATCAAAAAGAGCCTCGCGCTTTTTTTCGGTAAGTTTTTTTGAATCGTTAAGTCCATCAATATAAAGTCCTTCGGGCAGGACACAAGCTGCGGCATAAACAGGACCGCAAAGCGGACCTCTTCCTGCTTCATCAACACCGCATATGACCTTATATCCCATATCGGAATATTTTTTTTCGAGAGAATAATCCGGCATCTTATTTACCTCATTCGTATACCCTCTCGATGGTGATTCTGCCGAGTTTACCCGCTCTGAATTCATCGAGAAGCATATTTGCGGTTCTTTCTTCATTGATTTCACCGCCGGAAATCAAAAAACCTCTTTTTTTACCAATAATTCTGAAAAGCTCATAATCGTCCACATCTTCATATTGCGATATCTCACCCAGCTTATATCGCTCGCAAAGAAGAGCAGGGTACATCGACCGCATTCTTGATACGAGAGCCAGCGCAATTGCTTCGATTTCAAGCACAGAATCCTTGATCGCACCGGTAATAGCAAGATTTTCGCCAACAGCTCTGTCATCGAATTTCGGCCAGAGAACACCGGGCATATCAAGCAGATCAATACCTATTGTTGTTGCAACCCATTGCTTGTCAACGGTAACACCCGGGCGGTTTTCGACCTTTGCTTTTTTATTACCGCTTATTTTATTGATAAGCGAGGATTTGCCCACATTTGGTATCCCAACGACCATAGCACGAAGCTTTCTGCCGCTCATACCTTTTTCCTCATAGCGTTTCAACTTTTCGCCGAGAACCTCTTTGATGGTAGGAGCGATCTTGTTCACCCCTTCGCCGGTAATACAATCGGTAGCAAGACAAACTCTGTTTCCCGCAGTATATTTTTTTACGAATTTGGAAGTTTTTTCAGGATCTGCAAGCGAAGCTTTATTGAGCAAGGTTATCATTGGCTTTTGCTCGATTATCTTCATAATTTCGGGGTTATGTGAGCTGTAAGGTATTCTCGCATCGAGAATTTCGATCACTACGTCAACCTGTTTTAAGTGTTCGGTTATCATGCGGCGAGTTTTAGCCATATGCCCCGGAAACCACTGAATTATCTCTGTTGGCATAACTTCTTCCTTTGTTTTTATTATTCAAGAGGACCGAATTTCGAAAAAGGAGTAAGTCTCAAAAGTGCTTTTCCGATAACTCTTCTTTCATCAACAAGACCTATAAAGGATGACCGGCTGTCTGTTGAGTGATTTCTGTTATCACCCATAACAAAAAGATGTCCCTCGGGTATTGTCATCGGATATTTAAAATCCGATTTCAAAATCGTGTAGCCCTCTTTAAGGTAAAGATATTCTGATTCATCAAGAACGCTTGTATTACCGTTTTCATCGGTAATAGTGACAGTCCAAGTTTCAAAATCGATATCAATTGTCTGTCCTTCCGTGGCAATAACACGTTTCACAATAGGCTCGTTAAGTCCATATGCTCCATTTGAAGTCTGATGAAAAACGATGATGTCACCGCATTCGGGAGTATAATTAATATTGGAAACGATCAGCATTTGCTTATCTGCAAGAGTAACATCCATTGAGCCGCCCGAAACAACGCAAAGGCGCGAAACGAACGAATATAGTGTCAAAACAACACAGGCTGCAATAACTAAAATCTCAATTATGTCATAAAGCTCTCTGGCGAAGGTCGTTTTTCCTTCGTTTTTTTCTGTTTTAAAAGCTCCCATTTTCCACCTCAAATTTCGCTTGTAAGAATACCCATAAGGTCATGACCGCGAGGAATATAATTTTTAACATCTGCCGCTGTTTTTTCTGTGAACTTGGCAACGCCATCATATTTCTTACTCGAATTATATATCATAAAAGGAACAGGATCAATTGCATGAGTTCTTATAGCAATTGGGGTCGGATGATCGGGGAGAACCATGATTTTATAATCTTCACCGATGCTATCAAGATACTCATAAACAGGCTTTAGGATAAGCTCGGATATTTTTTCGATTGAAATGACCTTGTTTTCCGTCTCGGCTCTGTGACCGCATTCGTCCGGACCTTCAACATGAACATAAACCAGGTCTTTTCCGCGCTTGAATGCATCGATAGCTGCGTCTGCTTTACCTACATAATTGGTATGAACATTTCCGGTTACGCCTTCAACGTCAATAGATTCCATTTTTGCGCAAAGTCCTATACCTTTGATAAGGTCAACAGCAGAAATAACAGAAGCATCAAGTCCCCATTTTTCCTTAAAAGAGGGAAGCTGGGGCTTTTTGCCGGGGCTCCAAAGCCAGGCGGAATTAGCAGGGCGCAGACCTCTTCTGCGTCTGTCCTCGTTTACGGGATGATGATTGAGAATTTCAAAGCTGTCACGCATAAGCTTATAGAATTCCTCACCGCCGTTTTCCTTTCCCGGAAGATACTCACCGATGGTCTTACCGAGAATGTCGTGAGGTCTCATAAAATCGTATTTATCGTTACCGTTCTTCCAGATGAGGCAATGCCTGTAACTTACACCCGTATAGAACTTTCTAATTTCGTTACCAAGCTTTTCATCAAGAGCTTTGATAAGAAGATCGGCTTCGGCAGTTGTGATTTCATCCGCACTATGGTCTATTATCGTCTTACTGTCGTAATCGCCATCATCAGTAAGAGTAACAACATTGCATCTGTATGCGGTCTCATCGGGCATCATTTCTATTCCCATGCTGACAGCCTCAAGGGGTGAGCGTCCCTTTGAGTAAATCTTTGGATCATAGGAAAGGATCGCAAGATTGGCGGTGTCACTTTCGGGAACCATGTCAGAAGGAACATTTGAAACGGTACCTATGTAAGATTTAGATGCGAGAAGATCCATGGTGGGCTTCACAGCCTTTTCCATAGGAGTAATTCCGCCAAGAGAATCGATAGGTGTATCAGCCATTCCATCGGGAATAAGAACCAAGTATTTCATAATTTATATCTCCTTATAAGTATAACAATCTTAAAACAATATCCATTATATTATTATACCACAAAATCTGTCAAGGTCAACAAGATTTTTTTAATTTATAAAAAATTGTGCGAAGATATTGAAAAATGCTTCCCAATGTGATAAAATAATATTAAATTTGATGAAAACGGACAGAGGAATATGAGAAAAAAACTGATAATTATTCTAAGCGGAATTATTCTGCCACTCATTCTTATACCCACACTGCTTATTTTAGACAAGGCAGAAAATAAAGAAAACGCCTCAAAAGCAGAACACAATTTCGATTTTTATTCGGTTGATTACAATGAAAACATCTTCGAGGATGAAGACTATTTAAGCCTTAATCACATCATTTCCTATAAAAACGGACCTGTAACCATTTCGGTTCTGCCCGAGGAATACGCGGCAATTGACCCCGTATTAAGTTTTCTTGCTGAGCTTATTGATATCATGAAAAACGGTGACTGCGAGGCTTACCAAACCTTTTTTTCTGAGAATTACAAAGAAAAAAATTCTTCACCGGAAAAATTCACCATGCAAAGGATTTATAACGTAACTATTGAAAAAATCAGCGAGGGAAGGGGAGACAACGGAGAATCACAGCTTGTCTATATGCTTGATTTTATGATAAGCAAGAATAACGGAAGTCTTCGAAATGATATGGACAGCGATTCGTCAAAGCCCTGGTATCTGACAATAATATCAGAAAACGGACAATACAAAATCGATAATATTTTGACCTACAATCAGAAATAAAACAAGCGACCGATAAAACAGTCGCTTGTTAAAAATATAACAATAGGGAAATAAGAACAAAAAATTATTTAAGTTCTTTAATAACTCTGTTGACCCACTCGATAAGGGCAGTATTTTCCTCAGGCTTAACTCCGCCAAGGAAAGGAAGACCGCACTTTGTGCAGAATACTTCGTCGATAACGTTTGTGCCGGCAGACACAAGTATTTCCTTAAGAACTGCAGCATCATCTGCCGTACCGTCAATAAGTATTGCAACGTTTCCTGTGCGAGTCTTATTAAGCTCCTTGCAGAATTTTTCTGTTGCGGCATTCTGCTTTGCAGGAACTGCTAAAATTACGATACGCTCCTTGTCACAGGAATATGCAGGTGGGATCTTATCGACAGCATTGGGAACAAGATCAAATTCAGCTTTGATATTGTTAGCAAGTGTAAGCATTTTTTTCTTGGGAGAAGCTACGAGAACTCTCATCTTAATTGGCAT
>CAYPKQ010000154.1:0-6020 GCA_964411355.1 uncultured Lachnospiraceae bacterium | reverse complement strand
GTGCAATTTTGACATCATTTTCTTGCAAAATTTCAAAAAGGAAAGGAGCATCGCAATTGGAAGGATATGAAATGACCGATCTTGCTCTTGAGAGAAAAACAAGCGGTGAAAAAAAGAACCGAGCTGAGATAAACAGAAGGGAAAAAATCGGAGATGCGACAGTTTCCGAAATCATTCTTGGTGATCCGGGCCACGCAGGGCTTGAAAAATATATAACGATTGAACAAAACAGTTTATGGGATAAGGAAGGAACGGAACTGGATAAGATCACCGACATTATTTCGCGCGAACTGAAAGGCATGGTAAAAAGTGTTTTCGGCGGCGAGCCGAACAGTGATTTTTCAATTCTTGTGGCAGGACTTGGAAATTCCGAGATTACCGCAGATGCAATCGGACCATTAACAGTCAAAAATCTGACGGTCACAAGGCATTTGAAGGATTTTGAGCCAAGTATATATAAGTTTCTCAAAAGCTGCGGTATCTCGGCTTTTGCTCCCGGGGTGCTGGGACAAACCGGAATCGAAAGCGCCGAGCTCGTTCTCGGTGCTGTGAAAACCTCAACCCCCGATCTCGTGATTGCGGTAGATGCACTTGCAGCAAGATCTTGTGAGCGGCTTGCGTCGGTGGTTCAGATCTCTGATTCCGGAATAAGACCGGGCTCGGGAATAGGAAACATGAGAAGCGAAATAAGTAAAAAAAGTCTCGGCATACCCGTTATATCAATGGGAGTTCCGACTGTGGTAAATTCCTCAACTCTTGTTTTTGATGTGTTACACAGCGCAGGAATCAAGCATATAGACAGCGACATCAAAAAGATCCTCGAATCCGGGCGAAGCTTTTTTGTAACGCCCAAGGAGAGCGACATCATGGCGAAAAAGCTTGCTATAATTATAGCAGAATCGATAGAAAAAGCCTTTTCGCTTAATTGATTGCATAAAAAAAATGCCCTTCGCATATATTTGAATAGCAAAGTTATATGCGGAGGGAGAAATAATATGGAAGAAAATAAAATAAGTATATTTGAAGACCAAGCATTGATCGAAGGTGAGACCTCAACCATTGATAAAAACAAAGGTAAGAAAAGGCTTGGTTCGTATATGTTGATAACCGTATCATTTTTTATCTTTATAATTGCGTGCATTTTTTCCGAAACAGGATATAGCCTAATAAATAGCGATAAAAATATATATTCGGAAGAACTTTTCTCCACATTCGGCGCAGAAAATGATCCCAAAGATTCATACCCGGGATATATATTAAGGAAATTTTTAGGTGTTGGAAAAATATATGGACTTGAAAAGGTCAAAGAAACCGTAAGCAATTCGGACGAGCAGCCAAACGATACAGAGCAAATTGAAGCATTGTTGCCCATCGAAACAGAGGCTGAAAAGCCTGCAGAAACGCAAATCAAGGATACAACCGCCCCCGAAAGCGAAACAAAATACCCGGTAATTTCGCTTGATCTTAGCCAAAAGCAGCTTGGAGAAAACTACATAGTCAACGAAACCGGATACACTCCGGATATAGAAAAGCTGAGGAACTCAAGCGAAGGTATCGAAGCTCTTGCTATCGATAGCAAAAACTTACCGTCTGTTTTAATAATCCACACCCACGGCACGGAATCATACCTTGATGAAGAAAAAAATTATTATACGGAAAAGGACGGGGAGATATCAAGAACCAAGGATAAGGAAAAAAATGTAGTAAAAATCGGTAAAATCATAACCGACATGCTGAACGAGGCCGGAATAAAAACCATACACTGCGATATTTTGCACGATGAAGAATCATATCAAGATTCCTACACAAGAGCTGCCGAGAGCATAAAATCATATCTCGCAAAATACCCTTCCATTAAATATGTCTTTGACATACACAGAGACGCAATACTGAAATCCGACGGCTCACTTGTAAAAGCGGTTACAAAAATCGACGGCGAAAGCTCGGCGCAGATCATGACGGTGATCGGTTCCAACTATAAGGGGGCAAACTTCCCTGATTGGGAAAGAAATCTATCGGTTGCTTTGAAGCTGAAAAAATTACTTGATGATGAAAATGACACATTCAGCAGACCGGTATATCTACGAGGTGCGGCATACAATCAGCAATACGCACCTTGCTCGCTTCTGCTTGAAATTGGAACGAGCGGCAATACTCTTAAAGAAGCTGAGAAAGCGGCCGAAATTGCAGCAAAAGCCCTAATAAAACTTATTGAAGATCTATCAATTGAACATTGATTTAAAAGTAAGCAGAATCACCGCTAAAAGAACGAGTGCTATCATAAAGGCCGGAAGAAACGCAACGATTCCGCCAACGGACACGCCCATCATTATAAAAATGCCCGCAAAAGAAGTTATAACGATCGAAAGTTTCGAAACAAGAACTACCGCCTCGTCTGTAACAAAACAATAAATGCAATTGATTATATAGGAAAGAATTTTGAGTAATCTTTCTGCTATGGAAAGATCACATGAAGAAGAATATCTATATGAGCAGCCACTCATATTCACTTTTTCATAATTGTAAGTTTTATTCATGCTTTCAGTCTCCTTTTTTCCAAAATCGGAATTTCTGTACTCTTATTATATCACAAAAATTTTATTTGTCAAGGGATTTTTTCCAAAAAACGAAAAATATTTCAAAAAACTATTTACAAAACGGAAAAAGTGTGTTATAATAACTCCATAAAAGACATAAAAGCCAAAAAGGAGCACCGAAAATGGAATATATCGATAGGATTAAAAAAATTAAGAGCTCAAAAAAGATCACAAACGAACAGCTTTCCGAAATGACCGGAATACCGCTTGGAACACTCAGTAAGATAATGGCAGAGATCAGCGACTCTCCGAAATTTTCTAATATTCTTTCTATTTGCGAAGCACTCGGCTGCTCTGTAAATTATATTGTTACCGGCGAACCTGATAACGATAATAACTATACTTTGGAATCCGGAGAGATTCGTCTTATCGAAAATTACCGTCAGCTCGATACTCACGGAAGAGAGCTTGTTGCTCTTATTCTTAATAAGGAAACCGAACGCATCACCAAGGCAAGCTATGGAATTGGCACTGAAGCACCTGCAAAAACTGCAAAAATACTCACGCCAAAAAAGCCAAAGAGTACATATATTCCCTCCTCCGCTGCAATCAACGGAAGAAGGCCTATTCCTCTTTATGATATGCCGGTTTCAGCAGGTGTCGGTATTTATCTTGACAGCGACGTTGCCGAGGAGATCAATATTCCCGACACATCAAAAACTCAGCTTGCAAAATATGCGCTTCGAATCAGCGGTAACAGTATGGAGCCCAAATACCATAGCGGAGATATTCTGCTCGTTCAGGAATGCGAGTCTGTTGAGGTAGGTGAGCTTGGAATATTCGTTCTTGACGGTTCCGCTTATTTCAAGCAGTATGGCGGCGATAGGCTGATATCCTTCAATCCCGAATACGGAGATATCCTTCTTAAAGATTTTACAAGTGCCGAGTGTTACGGCAGAGTTGTCGGTAAGCTCAAGAAAAAATAAACCGCAGTTTTTGTTCAAAAAAATGAAATCCGTCGAATTGTTCGACGGATTTCGACTTTTAAGTACGCTAATTTCAGCAGATAGTATAATAATCATAAAATTACACGGACATTTAATTATGAATATGTTTTACGCACCATATATTTATTTTGCTATAATTTCGCTTATTGCTATTATATTCACATATGCAGATAAGCAGTTTGCCAAAAAAGAAAAAAACAGAGTGCCCGAAAAAAGGCTTTTTCTCGTTGCCGTTTTGGGCGGTTCACTTGCGATGTACTGCACGATGTGCATTATACGTCACAAAACAAAACACAAAAGATTTATGATAGGTCTGCCCATCATTATGATCCTTCAAATAATTATTCCTGTTTGGCTTATAATACTTGCTCATGTCTAAAGACTGAAATATTCAGTCTTTTTTCTTTACCTGCTTTCTTGTTCCGTCAGGATATTGTATGACGGTCGATTCAAGAGTCTGCCCAAAGGAATATCTTATCTCGGCAATATATTCCTCTCGCAGAGCCTTCTGCTCGGCTCTTTCCTCATCGGTAAGCCCTTCTGTTTTTGATTTTTTTGCAAGGAAATTAATTCTTTCGACCTTTTCTCTGACCATTCAACCTATATAACCTTTCAAAATATCGTTTGCCATATCAGCGTTATCTGCCACAACAAAAACAACGTATTTATCTATCTGCTTTAAAATTGCATTTTCAAGCTTCGGCACTTGCTCCGAAGCATATGAAGCAAATAGCTTAATTCTTTCTTCGCAGTATTCATCAAGAATGGCATATACCTTCTCGGCACTTTCATTATCTACACATTCCAAAATAACATATTCATCGGAGGTTATAGTAATGGAGCCTTTAACACAAGCAGCACTATAAAGATCTTTTATACCGTAATGTATATCAACAGCTTCACCTTCGATATCAACAAGCTCTATTTCAGTTCCCTCATAGATCGCATCAAGATCGGAAGCGAGACTACCAATATCAATAACAATTTCCTTTTTTTCGCCACATGAAACCAAAGAAGCAAGAACCAAAACCGCAATAACAAATATGATAGGTATTTTTTTCATTAATTCCTCCAAAAAATTAATATGCAAACGCATGGTTAGATATATAAGTGATTATTTTTTTATTCTGCTCGGAATACATATGGATTCCGTCCGCCGCAAAGCCCTCGGGAAGATTTCCTTCGGCATCGGCAAAAAGATTATATGTATCAAGATACCAACCGCCGATTTCAGACGCAAGACCGAGAAGCAACGTATTAAATTCTCTTATTCTTGCATTAGCGACAGCCCCGGTATAGACGCTGACGCTTTTATCTGCGGCAATGGGCATGATCCCCATAATGCAGAATTCGGCATTGGGACAAAGGACGCTTATTTGTTCGATCGCTGTTTTTACAGAGCGAACAAAAACACTGGGATATCCCCAACCAAGCTCATTGAGACCGAACATCAAATACACTCTTTTATAATCTCGACCGTCATTTTCTATCGCTTCCATCACGGTATAGGATACATCGGCATCGACCTTGATAACCTTTTTAGTATTAAGCTGGTTTATGGAGAGCCCAACCGCAGAATAAAATGTTGCGCCGCAATCCTTCCAAGTCATGCTGAGACCAAGCATTCTGGAGTCGCCAATAAAAAGAGTGTCGGCAAAATAATTTTCTCCCACAACAGCCGTTTCATTCAATATATGATCTTTTATCTCTCCGATCTGTGAATCTCCGATATTTGAAATGGGAATTCCGGACGAGTCCTTACCTTTTGTCGTTTCGGAATCACTTTCCGAACTAATATCTTCAATAATTTTTTTTGCTTCTTCCTCATTAAGAGCCGAAATTGCATCGTCACCAAGAGGGAGCTTGTTGAGTTTTTTTACCTTATCAAACCCTTCCCATGCCTCATTCTTCGAAAAGCTCATAAGCTGCAAAGCAGATATCATAAGCACCGAAGCGATACAAATGAGAAGAGTTAAAGGTATATAAAGAAAGATCAACTTTCTTTTTCTGCTTTTACGGGAACTGTAACTTAGCATATTTGAAAAATATCCCTGCCCAATCTATATAATAAGTTTACATACTGAATATATTATACCACTATCTAACATTAATGACAACACAAATATTGTAAATTAACCTTTAAAATTCGACAGTTTTTGATTTTTTACAATTTGTTAATATTTTGATACGCTCGAATAGGAAAAAATAATATTTAATAAAAATAAAATAACAATTAATATTGAAATAATTATAAAAATATGTTATACTGTCAAAAAACGGAGGTGTATTATGAAAAATCATATCTATATTGCCGCTTGTGCCCCTGAAGGCGGAATTTATCACTACACACAAAAAACAGACGGAAGCTTGACTGAACTAAATTTTTACCCTATTCCGAGCCCAATGTATCTTGAAATCAAAAACAATAAATTATATGTTGTACTTCGCGCCCCTTTTGATAACGGTAAAAACAGCG
>CAYPKQ010000153.1:0-6032 GCA_964411355.1 uncultured Lachnospiraceae bacterium | reverse complement strand
GACGGAAATGACCTTTATCCCGAAATCAAACGCAGAGCCAAGGAAAAAAATGAAAATGAAAAGCACGGAAATATGGTCAGATTTGATTATATTGACAAGCTGGGCTACTACTGCACCGAATCAAGCGAGCATAATTCAGAATACAATATGTTCTATATCAAGGATAAATATCCGGAGCTTATAGACCGCTTCAATATTCCCCTTGACGAGTACCCAAGACGCTGTATAAATCAGATAGCAAAATGGGAAACACAGCGAGACGAGCTGATAAATAATCCCACCCTCTCACACGAGCGCTCCAACGAATATGCCTCCAGAATTATGGAAGCTATCGTCACAGGCAACATCTATAAGATCGGCGGAAATGTTCTCAATACAGGTCTTATCGACAATCTCCCCTCGGATGCTTGCGTTGAGGTTCCGTGTCTCGTTGACGGTCAGGGTATTCACCCCTGCCATGTGGGCAGACTCCCCGTTCAGCTCGCTGCAATGAACATGACAAATATTAATGTTCAGCTTCTCACAATTGAGGCTGCCGTTACAAAAAAGAAAGAACATATTTATCAGGCGGCAATGCTCGATCCCCATACGGGAAGCGAGCTTTCCATCGATAAAATTATAGAAATGGTCGATGCTCTCATTGAGGAGCACGGCTCATGGCTACCAAAATACCATTGAAAGGAAAATTCTTAAATGCCAATCATCTTTGACGAAAAAAGGAAGATCTTTAAGCTTGATACTCCCGGCTCAACTTACGCCATCAAGATTTTTGAAGGAGGCTATCTGCTTCATCTCTACTACGGAAAAAAGCTGAATGATACAAATCTTGATTTTATGATTCCAAGCACCATTGACGTCAGCTATTCTCCGAGGGCAAAATCGGTGCTTTCCGACCCGGATTTTTCAACCGATATAAAGCCTATGGAATATTCGGTAAACGGTACGGGCGACTACCGTGTATCTGCACTCCAGATAAGAGCTGCCTGCGGAAATGCAGCAACCGACATAAGATATAAATCCCACAAGATATATAAGGGTAAATATTCTCTGCCCTCTCTCCCCGCTACATATGCAAATACAGAGGATGAGGCTGACACACTTGAGATCGTTACAGAGGATGTTCATACAGGAGCCGTTGTAACTCTTTATTACGGTGTTTTCAACTGCTGCGATGCCATAACAAGAGCCGTCAAGGTAGAAAACACGGGAAAAGAGCCTTTTGAAATCGAAAGGATCTTCAGCACCTGCGTTCACTTTAACCGCATGGATATGGATATGATCGGTCTTTGGGGCTCTTGGGCAAGGGAAAGAACTCCCGCACGCCGCCCTCTTGAGCACGGAATACGTGAGGTCAAGAGCAAACGCGGTTCATCAAGCCACTATCATAATCCCTTTGTTGCTCTCTGCGACCATAATGCAACAGAGCAGCTTGGTGAGGCTTACGGCTTCAGCTTTGTTTACAGCGGAAACTTTTCCGCGCAATGCGAGGTTGATGCTTACTGCCAGACAAGAATTATTATGGGTCTTGAGGACACCGATTTCGGCTGGCATATGGAATGCGGCGAAACATTTTACGCTCCCGAGGTGGTAATGGCATATTCCGATGAAGGACTTGGCGGAATGAGCCGCATTTATCACAAGCTTTACAGATATAATCTCTGCCGCGGCAAATATAAGACCGCAAAAAGACCGCTTCTCGTCAACAACTGGGAAGGAACTTATATGGATTTCACAGGGGATAAGCTGATCTCCATCGCCCGTGATGCGGCAGATCTGGGAATCGAGCTTTTCGTTCTTGATGACGGGTGGTTTGGAGAAAGAAATAATGACAAATCTTCTCTTGGCGACTGGTTTGTAAATGAAAAAAAGCTGGGCAGAACCCTTGGAGAGCTTGTAAGTGAGATCAACTCAATGGGACTGAAATTCGGCTTATGGTTTGAGCCGGAAATGATCTCCCCAATAAGCAAGCTCTATGAGGCACACCCCAATTGGTGCCTCCATGTTGGAGAAAGAGAAAGAAGCGAAGCAAGACATCAGCTCATTCTTGATATGTCAAGAGAAGATGTACGCGATTATCTTGTAGAAACGATTTCCGCCGTCCTTGACAGCGCAAATATCGAATATATTAAATGGGATTTCAACAGAAATCTCACTGAGGTAGGCTCTGCTCTGCTCCCTCCCGAAAGGCAGAAGGAGCTTTTCCACCGTTATGTTCTCGGTCTTTATGATCTTAACGAAAGACTGCTCAAAAAGTATCCCGATCTGCTCCTTGAAGGCTGCAGCGGAGGCGGCGGACGCTTTGACCCCGGTATGCTCTACTATGTACCCCAAGTCTGGGCAAGTGATGACAGCGATGCGATAGAGAGGATTCGAATTCAGTACGGTACTTCCTTCGTATATCCCGCATCAACCATCAGCGCACATGTTTCTGCTGTTCCAAACCATCAAACAGGACGAATTACATCCTTTGAAACAAGAGGAAATATCGCTCTTGCCGGTGCTTTTGGTTACGAGCTTGACTTAAATAAGCTGACAGACGAGGAAAGGGCACTTGTACGTGAGCAGGTTGCAAATTATCACAAATATTATGATATCATTCAGAATGGCGACCAGTATCGCATAGTCAGCCCATTTGAAAATGACCGCTTTGCCGCATGGGAATATGTTTCGGGCGACAAGCGAGAGGTGCTTTTCACATTTGCAGTTATGAGAGGATTTTTCGCAACCACCGTTCAGATAAAGCTCCCCGGACTTGACCCGGATCTTGTTTACGTCGATCAGAAAACAGGCAAGGAATATAGCGGAAGCGCACTTATGTATGGCGGTCTCCACATGGCGAACGATGATTATATGGTCAACGGTCTCAGCCGCCGCGACGGATATAGTGAGGTCGTATACCTCAAAGCAAAATAAAATATTCTTTCAAGTACAAAGAACGCAAAAATCCAAGGATTTTTGCGTTCTTTTTTATGTTCAATTTTTAATACTTATCTGTCTTTTTTCCATTGCAATCTTTACACAGCATTTGGCAGTTTTCGGGCGTTGTTTGTCCACCTTTGCTCCAAGGTTTAATATGATCTCCTTCCATTTCTTCATAAGAAAATTTCCCCTTACAAATAGGACAAATTCCATTCTGTTTGCTATATGCCGCTATTTTATCCCTTTTATCAAAGGTTCGCAAATTCAAATAACGCCCTGCATATGGATCTTTTTCTCTTGATAATAGATATTCATAAATTCCTTTTGTCTTTTGAACATCTTCATCTTCATGAAGTCTTTTCGTTTCAGCTTCCATCACCGAAGAATTATAGAAATTTTTACTATATGCATTATATAAATGACACCAATCTATTCCTTTCATATCTGAATAATAATGGGGGAATATTTTTTCTGCCCAATGAATCACATCTTGGAAATACTGCCAAAGCTCATCCGCATCTTTATCGGATTTATGTTCAGCCATATATTCTGTAATATCTTTCAACTCACGATATTCACAAATTCCTTTCAAAGCTTTTTCAAGCAATTCCTGCCGATTGGGATCTCCGGTTATATATCTGTCCGAAATACCTTTTGCTGCGCAATTCCGTTTTGAAAAATGTCGCTTTGCGTCAGACAGCCAAGCTCCTGTATAGACCGAATTTCGAAGCTCTTGATCGGTTAATTTTTCTCCCGCAATATTCACAACTTTAAACCATTCAAGCTTTTCCGAATCTTCGCCTTCGCAAATATAAATCATAAATTCATAATTCATAATTGCATTGTATTTATCATCCGGCAATGAATCCCAATAAAACTTATTATTTTCAATGGTAATTGAAAATTTATGCTTTAAATATTGCATGACCGAAAGTGTTCTTTGCTGACCGTCAAGTACTTCATATTTATCATCGTCTGTCTTTACCCAATACATAACATTTAGTGGAAAACCTTTTAAAATCGTCTGTATAACTGCCTCGGATTGTTCCGCATTATAGACAAATTCTCGCTGATAAGCGGGACGGATAGCCAATTTTCCCCCGAAAGCAAAAACGCCGTCATCTCCATTATCTTCATATCCTTCAAAAATATCTTTAATTTTTATTGCTTTAGGTTTAATTATCAATTTTTAATCTCCTTTTAATTAAAATTCTTGCGTATGTTTCCCGTCCGCAAATTCGGAATCTATATCCGGGTCTTGGGTTGTCCTCTACATATCTATCAAGACCAATAATCTCAAATTGATCAGGATTATATTTATCCAAAAATGTTATAGGAACACCCATAATACCGTTACATTTTTCTCTTGACAAAAAGTCGCTTATATTTTCTCTCTCCAAGCACAAGCGGTTGTGTAATTCCGCTGTCATTATGCCATAATCCGACCGAGAATCCTCTTCCTTCGCTTTCTGTTGCCCCGATAATTTCAAATTGATCCGGACAGTATTTGTCAAGGAATGTGATTGGAACTCCCATGATTCCATTACATCTTTCGTCTGATAATGATTCTGAAATAAGGTGTAATTCTGCGTCTGTCTGTCTGTCTGTCTGTCTGTCTGTCTGTCTGTCTGTCTGTTAGGATTTTATTCGATTCTACGGTATATGTCAAGTCTTTTTCATCATTTCCTTTGCGAAACTTTTTTATTTCAAATTGTTCCGGATTATGCTTGTCAAGATATGTTATGGGAACTCCTATGTCCTCAAAATAATCACAGGGAATTTCGGATACTTTATCAACATTTATCGCATCATAGTTATCATATTTGGGGTACTTGCTTTCGTTTCCTTTATACTTACAATATAAAATCAGTTCTTCATGACGTTTATCGTGATCAAGATTAGTATACCAACATATAGTACCCAAGCTTCTCCACTTTTGACCGTTTTCATCAACCCAAAAGCGCGTCTCTCTCGGTTCATAATACTCAGGAACCCTGAAAGACATATCTCCAAACTTCCATCCAAGCCAAATTTTATTTTGTTGTATCAATGGGAAAATTTCTTTATAAGTAATTGCATTTTGGTTTCCAATAATAAGAAAAGATTTATTATATTCAATAAGCTGAGCAATATACTCTCTAAAAAGTGAAAAAGGAGGATTGGTTACAACTATATCAGCCTGTTTTAAATATTCGATACATTCTTCAGAACGAAAATCACCGTCGCCATGAAGTTTTTTAACACCATGACTTTTTGATTTCAAAAGTCTGTTAATGTCTTCATCCGAAACGCCTCGCCCATTAGCCATAGGGACGGACTTTATATCCATAACATAGCCATTTTTATTATCTATCGGCTCATCAAAAAAACTCAACTGCTGTCCAATCACTGGCGACGAGCTATAAGATGTACAAATCAATCTTTTCAAGCCAAGATAATTAAAGTTACGAAGGAAAAATTTGCAAAAATTGCTCTCAAAAGGATCATCACAATTGCAAAGCACAGTTTTTCCTCTGAACTTATCTTCATAATGATTGATTTCTGCTTGTATATCCTCATATGTGGTATAAAACTCATCTTTTTTTGCATCTTTCGCTTTTGTCAGTGCTAAATTGTTTGCCATTATCGTTTTCCTCGCAAAATTTAACATAAACGAATATATGTTATATGTTATGTTATAAATTATAACATATATTTTTGTCATTTGTCAAGATAAACTATTAGTAAAAATAACTTGCGAGGTAAAAAATGAAGGAAAAGCTTGTAATATTGAAAAAATCTTTAAAGGGCGAAGACGGATATAAAACCTTTTCAATCAGAATAAAAGATGAAACTATCGAAGAATTGAACCGTCTTGCAAGCGAAAGCAATAGGACAAGAAATGAGCTGATCGGTATCCTATTGGATTTTGCTATAAAATACTGCGAAATCAGAGATGATGAATAATCACATAACACCTTGACTTTTATAATTCGATGCTTTATAATATAAGCATCGAATTATTTTTTAGGGGAGTTTAGCATGACAGAAGCAGACAGAATTTTCGGGCGTTTTCCGAGCTTTATTCAGGAATTTATATATAGTCACGGCTGGGAGAGCCTGCGGGATGTGCA
>CAYPKQ010000152.1:0-6092 GCA_964411355.1 uncultured Lachnospiraceae bacterium | reverse complement strand
GTTCGCTCTGAACGCCTCTTAAACCAATTCTCTACGGAATTGTATAACTCTCAAAAACAAGGATTTCGCCGATCCTCTTTTCGCCATACTCTTTTTTGCCTCAAATTGTGGCTTTTTTGTTTGCTTCTTGTTTTTAGGGACAAAAAATTCAAAAAAAGAAACTAGCTCAAACGCATATTACTGCATTTGAGCTAGCCCCATTTCATTTCAGAGAAATCTTTCCGTTTTCTTCGTAAAAATCAAAAATGAGAGTCCGCTCATTTGACTCGGCTTCAGGACCGTGAATGACCATTTTCATCCTTCCGTCAAAATCCTCAAAAAACATGGCATGACCGCCGTTTTTATCATAAATCGGTTCTGCAAGATGCTCCCACCTTGAAAGGATGCTTCCGTCTTTACTTACCGCCCCCGCAACAATATAGTTCATATCGGGATACGGTGACCACGTGAGAAGCAGGCTTCCGTTACTGAGTTTGATTATAAAAGGAGCGTCTGAACCGTATCTTGTAACGGTTTCACCCATAAATTCATGAACGGATGGACGAGATGCAGAGGTCGGTGCGCTGTCCGATTCGAAAAGAACAAAAGGTTCTCCGATCGGAGCGCAGAGATCAGAACTCAGCTCCGCCGCACATATTTTACCGACATAACAATTTTTCTCTTTTGTAAAATTGAAGGGCCAATCGGCTGAGTAGACCATATAAGGCGTTCCGTTTTCAACATAAAGAGTCCCATCAATGCAGCTATCCGCCATCGGAGTCGAAGGAGCATTGACGATAGGCTCGTAGATCCCGTCAACTGTATCGGAAACTGCAATCTGTGTGCCTCTTTTTCCGTCTCTTCCGAGAAGGGAGACAAACAGATAGAATTTGCCGTTATATCTATGGATCTCCGGTGCCCAGATGTCACAGAAATTCTTAACATTATCATTGTTTGTAGCCCATGAGTTTTCGGGGAGAGTGAAAATCACCTTGGGAGAGTCCCATTCAATAAGATCGCAGCTCTTCATCACACGCAAGCTTCTGTCTGCGATGTTGCAAAGAAAAGTGCCAAACAGATAATAAAAGCCGTCATGCGCTACTATATAAGGATCTCTTATTCTGATTTCGTCAAGCTTCATTATTTTGCACCAAGGCTACGGACAAATTCGGCAATTACCTTTGCAGTTCCTTCAATTCCGAGAACAGAGGTATTGATGGAAAGATGATAATTATCAAATTTACCCCATTTTTTGCCGGTATAGAAATTATAATAATTCATTCTGCGTTTATCAGTCTTTGCAATTAGTTTCTTTGCTTCGTCCTCGTCAACGCCCTCATGTCGCTCCATAACTCTCTTTATGCGGCATTCCATATCGCCATAAAGGAAAATGCTGACTCTTTTCTCGTTATCGGAAAGAACGTAATCTGCACATCTTCCGACAAAAACGCAAGAGCCTTCGGAAGCAAGCTCCTTGATTATATCAGACTGAATGATAAAAAGCTTATCGTTTATCGGAACATCAACGCTATAGCTCGCATGGGGTGCTCCGAAGGAATTTGAGCCCATAGCAAGGGTATAAAGCAAGCTGTTGGTTGCCTTTTCATCTATACTGTTTATCACATCGGCATGAAAACCGCTCTTTTGGGCAGCAAGAGTTATAAGCTCTCTGTCAACATATTTGTAGCCGAGTATTTCTGCGACTTTTTCTCCTATTTCGCGTCCACCGCTACCGTACTGTCTTGCAATAGTTATTGAAATTTTTTCTGACATATTCATACCTCCGTATAATTATTCTGAATATATTATATCATAAATTTTTCCGTCTGTAAAGTATCATCTTCTAAATTTTTCATTTCCTTCATAAATTTTATTACCAAGCTCTATGGAGGATGAAATGAAACAGATCAGAAGATTTATTGCAAGCGGATTGCTTTTAACTTTTTCTGCGCTTATTATGAGAAGCATAAGCGTTTCATTCGGTGCATACGTTTCGCGAGAAGCCGGTGCCGAAGCAATGGGGGTCTTTTCACTAATTATGAGTGTTTTCGGGTTCGCCTTGACGGTAGCCACGTCGGGTATCAACCTTGCGGTCACAAGAATGATCTCCGAAGCACTCGGTGAGGACGACGAAACTCTTTTGCATAACAGCATGAAAAAATGCATAGCCTATTGCTTGTTTTTCTCACTTATTTCAGCTATTTCCTTGTTTGTACTCTCTGATTTTATCGGCAACTCGGTTTTACATGATTCAAGGACTGTAAGACCTTTAAAAATCCTTGCTTTTTCCCTTCCTTTTATATCACTAACTTCTGCTTATAACGGATATTTCAGTGCGGTGAGACGAGTTTACAAGAATACTGTATATTCAGTTCTTGAGCAGCTTATCAAAATATTTTTTACAGTAAAAATGTTTGAAATTTTTATCTTTAAAGGTATAGAATTTGCTTGCATTGCGCTTGTAGCTGCTGATCTTATATCTGAATTTTCAGCATTTTTAATTTCCGGCACAATGTATTACTTTGATAAAAAAAGATATTCGAAGGATAGAAAATCTTTGCATTCGGATAAAGAAATCAGAAGCAAGCTTTTATCAATAGCGCTTCCGGTGGCTTTTAGTACATATTTTCGTTCTTCTCTGCTCACTTTGGAGCACATTTTGATACCAAAAAATCTTATAAAAAGCGGTCTCGTGAGATCTATAGCACTTGCTTCTTACGGAACTCTCCACAGCATGGTAATGCCCATCGTGCTCTTCCCTCTTGCGGTTCTTTCGTCATTTTCGGGACTTCTTATTCCTGAGCTTGCAGAAGCAAAAATCAAAAAAAGAAAGGTCGCTGTGCAATATATTGCAAGGCGAGCCTTTCAGTTTTCATTTATTTTCTCTTTTTTGATATCCGGAATACTGATCTGCTTTTCAGATGAGCTGGGGCGGATAATATATGGCAGTGCGGAAGCTTCCTATTATATTCGGCTTCTTGCGCCGCTTGTACCGATAATGTATCTTGACAGTGTTACAGACTCGATTCTAAAAGGCCTCGGAGAACAGGTCTATTCCATGAACGTCAATATAATCGATGCTCTTCTATCAATATTTCTTGTGATGATTCTGCTGCCAAAATATGGTATGGTCGGATATGTTATAACCATTTACATAACCGAGCTTGTTAATTTTGCACTCAGCTTTTTCAGACAATTATATGTCACAGGGCTTGATATAAGCATATCGAAAACACTTATTTCGCCTGCATTTTCGATAATCGCAACGATACTTATAATTAAATCACTATTCTCCTTTGCGGAAATTCCGGCAAACGATACAAAATTTCTTATTATCAAGTGCTTTTTTGCTGTGATAATATATTTGCTTTTTATCAGGCTGACAAAAGGGATAACAAAAAACGATGCGATTTGGCTGAAAAAGGTGTTTATTCTTAAACGGTACTCGGAAGATCGGTACGAAGAGAGCCGAGATGCTCGCAGATATTCAGCTCAACTGCAGAAAGAACGCCTGAAGAGTATTCGAAAATATTGATTGCGGTATTTTCACACCATTTGATATCCTTCATGCCGTCTGTGCCGACGCCTTTCACTCTTGCGTAAAGGCAGCGGAGAGGGGTTGCGTGGGTTGCAATGAGCACTGTTTCGCCATCATGTTTTTCCGCTATCTTGTCGATAGTGGAATTCACTCTGTCGTAAAGCTCTTTTGTGCTTTCGCCGCCGTCACATTGACAGTTTCCGATATCTTCCATCCATGTATTATAATTTTCGGGAAAAAGAACTGCCAGGTCGGTATATTTATGACCTTCCCATTCTCCCGCATAAATTTCTCTCAAGCCCTTTTCTTTAATTATTTCCTTTCCTACCGCTTTTGCATAAGGCTCGATAGTGCGATAAGGGCGAAGAAGATCACTTGAATATATGGCATCTATCGGATATGCCTTTTTTACAAGATATTCACCGAGAAGTCTTGCTTGCTCGTGACCTACATCGGAAAGATTCATATCAACGTGACCTATAAATACATGATCTCTATTTGCAATACTGTTAGCGTGCCTTACTATAATAAGTCTTGTCATTTTTTACCCCATGCTATCAAGATATTCACAAGCGTGTGTTGCCGCTGCGGCTCCGTCCGAAACCGCTGTTGCAAGCTGCCTTACGCTCTTTTGTCTGCAATCCCCTGCAACGAAAATGCCTGCTGTTTTTGTTCTGCAATCCTCGCCCGATGCGGCATAACCACCCTCGTCAAGCTCTATAATGCTTTTAAAAGGCTCATTTTCGGGGGCTTGTCCAACAGCTATAAAAAGACCGTCAAGAAGGATCCTTCTTCCGCTGTCAAGCTCGATTCCCGAAAGCTGTTTGTCTCCGAGAAATGCAACTATTTGGGCAGGAGTTACAATTTCAACATTTTCTCTTTCTTTGATCTTATTTACAAGATCAATATCACCTCTAAAGCTGTCTCTTCTGTGGATCAGATAGACCTTTTTGCAAATATCGGAGAGATAAAGAGCATCCTGAAGAGCAGTATTTCCACCGCCCACAACAGCCGCATTTTTTTCTCTGAAAAACGCACCGTCGCAAACAGCGCAATAGGAAACACCGCTACCGATAAGATCTTCTTCTCGGTCAAGTCCGAGCTTTTTATGCTTTGCCCCGCCTGCGATTATGACCGCTTTTGCTTCAAATTCTCCGCCATCACAGATAACCTTTTTGATGTCTCCTTCAAGCTCGATGGAATTTACTTTGTCAAATTCTATCTCTGCGCCAAGGTCGTTTATCTGTTCAAACAAATTATCGGCAAGCTCCATACCGCTTATCTTTTTTACGAAAGGATAATTTTCAACACAAGGAGAAAAGGTGATCTGACCACCTATCATTTCCTTTTCGATGACAAGAACGCTTTTTCCTGCTCTTTTTGCATAAAGTGCCGCGGTCATGCCTGCAGGTCCTGCTCCGACGATAATTATATCATACATAAATTTAAACCTCAATAAAAGGAGCAACCGCAGATGCGGTTGCTCCGCGTATTTTAGATAAAGGATTTAATTGCGGGAACGCCTGTGAGAATTTCTATCTTTTCATCCTTACGGGCGATAAGTGTTGGTGCTTGCTTGATATCATAGCGCTCAACAAGCTCCTTTACATCCTCTGCAAGAACTGTATTATATGCAACTCCCGCCTTTTCAAGCATGGAAATTGCAACCTTACAGTTGGGGCAAGTCTTTGTTGTTACAAGAAGCGGTATATCAAGTCCGAAGGGATCGTTCACTGCGGGCTTTTCCACCTTGTTTGCCGCAATTATCTCGGCTCTGTTTGCGGACATATGAGAATTCATAAGGTCATATACCTTACGCTCCTTATATTCCTGGAGCTTACCGTCGTTCCAATTTTGAACGGGGCGGTAGTAGCCTGTAATACGGCTATAAACCTCGGTCTTTTTTCCGCACTCGGGGCAAGTGAATTTCTCACCGGGAATATATCCGTGATCCACACAAATTGAATATGTGGGGGAGATGGAATAATAAGGAAGTCTGTAATTTGTAGCAATCTTGCGAACGAGATCTGCAGCTGCCTTCCAAACGGGAAGCTTTTCACCGAGGAATGCATGAAAAACAGTTCCGGATGTGTAAAGCGTCTGGAGCTCGTCCTGAATATCGAGAGCTGTAAATACATCCTCGGTATATCCAACGGGGAGATGAGAGCTGTTTGTATAATAAGGAGTTCCGCCCTTTTCGTTTGCAGTAACGATATCGGGATATCTCTCAATATCATGCTTTGCAAGACGGTAAGATGTTGACTCTGCGGGAGTTGCTTCCAGGTTGTAAAGATCGCCGTATTCCTCCTGATAGTCGGAGAGGCGTTCTCTCATGTGATTGAGAACATCCTTTGTGAATTCCTGTGTTGCTCTCTGAGTAAGATCAGCATGAAGCCACTTTGCATTGAGTCCCACTTCGTTCATACCAACAAGACCGATAGTCGAGAAATGGTTATCAAATGTTCCGAGATATCTCTTTGTATAAGGATAGAGACCTTCATTAAGCAGTCTTGTGATAACAGTTCTCTTGATTTTAAGAGAACGTGCGGAAATATCCATGATGCGGTCAAGACGG
>CAYPKQ010000151.1:0-6117 GCA_964411355.1 uncultured Lachnospiraceae bacterium | reverse complement strand
ATATCCTCATACGCCATTGTTTCGTTTACGCTGAAAGTATCGAAGCCGCTCTCCACCCATTCACGGGCATATCTCGAAGAACTTTTACCGAAAATGAGCGAACGTCCGGCTTCAAATACATCCGAGACAGTACCGCCCGTCTGGGTGGGGTACTGAAGCTGTCGGTTTCCGTCTTTATCGTAAGTATATGATCCACCCTGCACGATTGCGGGGATATCATAGATCATCTTTCTGAGTTGACCGCCGCCGTATGGTGGAATAACATAGAACAGAGAATCAAGCTCGCCTGCAAGAGTTTTAAGCTTCTTTTTTCTCGAAGCATCCTTTGTAAATGTATCAAACAGCTTTCCCACATCCGGCATTGCAGAGCTTATGGGAATTCTGCCGCCGCCAAGAATACCACCGACAAAAGGAAGTTCTTCCACAGCGTTTGTACCAAGGTTCTTTGCCGCTGCCGCAACACCTTTTTTATCGGTCTTGAAAATGTCACCAAAGCTTTCGCCGTCAATAAGGTCCTCGATAGCATCAACCATATTGGGGAGCTTATAGCCAAAAGCATCGCCTATTGCATCATTAACAATGTCGATAGGATCGAATGCGGCACGCCTACCCACAAGTGCCTCATAGAGATCGTTGAAAATATAGGAAAGGATGAACATCTTGAAGAGTGCACCGATGACCTTTAGCCATTTTTTCTTATCTCCCGAATAATAACGGGGCAAATCCTTCATCATATATCCGTACTGATTTGCCACCTCAAGCTGGAATTGAGTGAATATTGCGGTGAGGAAATTCGCACGGCTGAAAACGGTCGGCATTGCGCCCTTGCTTCTGTCCGCCATTATCTCTGCGGCTCCGGTGTTCGCCCTCTCCATCGCCTCGGCATCCGAAAGACCGTCATGCTTTGCCTGATTATAAAGCGCACGGACTATTGTTCCCGAGGAAAAGCCGTCGATCAGCTCCATGGGAGTGCCGAGAGCATCCGATATCTTATCGGAAGCAGTTTTTTTCAGCTTGTCCGTTCCGATAATTCTGTTGGTGAGAAAATCGCTTCGATCGGCAAAGCCATCATCGGCAAAGGTGCTTTTTACCTGCTGATACATAGCCTTCAGCATCTGATTCCTCGTTATTCCCGCCGCCTGCGCTATCGGGATGAAGTTTGTCATTGCAGAGCCGAGGTTGCCGGCAATCATATTCGCTCCGAAGCGGCTCTTGAGCCATTTTGACCAATTATAAAATGCTCTTCCCATGTCCTGCTCGCTCTGGCGATCGGAACGGAGCTTTTTGCCTGCAAGCAGATTTGTATATTCGTCAAGCTCATTTACGAATGCGGAAAGAGTAAAGCAACTTTCGGCAATTTCGGAGATCCTTTTGTGTTTTTCCTCGTCTGAAAGCTCGGTGTCTTCCTCGATGGCGATTATTCTTGCCCTTATAACATCATCAGAAGCCTGATATCTTATTCGATTTGCAAAGCTGCGGAGCTTCTGAATGTCCTCGGTATGGAAGATGACATCAGCTGCACCACTGATATAACGGTCGAAGCCTTCAAGACAGTCATATTCGGTATCGGACATTCTTCTTTCCTGCGCCGCAGAGAGCCATCTTATACCGGGCTTGAAATTTTCCGTTCTGCCGGCAATGGTTGCCGGGAGAGTTGCCGTGTCCTGCGGAACGCCAAGCCATTCTGCAAAGCGTCCCCATTTGCTCGTGGGAATATCACGGTGGAAATGTGGGAAATACGCATAGCGATAATCAATAGGCTCGTAGCCGTTCAGCATTCTTGCCCTGTTCATATCGGTGAGCAGCTGATCATATATCTCTCTGAACACCTTAACGCAATTTGCGATCCTGTCATAATCAAGCTCGGGATTTCTTATCTTAAAGTCGGAAAGTGCCTTTTTCCATTCTTCGAGAGTAAGACCGCCACTCTTTTTCAGGCGCTTGTTATTTTCAAGACGCATGATATGCGATTCCGCTTCACCCACGAACTGAACTGCAGCGGCTTCGCTGTCTCTGTTTCCCTTCATCACCTTCCCGGAGATGTTAAGTGCACGAATCTTATCAAGGAATTTGTTTTTATACCTTGTCGACTGCGCTTCATGCTTGTGAATAGGCGCAAAATACTCCTCGATTATCTCCTCGGCTCTATCGGTGTCCTTCACCATGCTGTAAATATTGCGCTCCATGGTGTTCATCGAGAGCTTAAGGCCTGCCTTTGGAGCTTTCCAACCCTCAAAGCCTTCAAGAAGCTCGTCGGCTCTTGCGTATTGCTCGCTCTTACGGTGGTTGTGGTAAGCCTTTATAACCTGCATTGCAGTTTCATAGGGCTGTTTTGCTTCAAAGACTGCTTTTATCGCCTTGATGTTGTATTCCGACGGTATTTGATCAATGGTAATTCTGCCGGTGAGAAGATCACGCACATAATTTTCTTCAACGGGAGTCAGAGCATTGTTTGCCACAGCTCTTGCGGCAACGGTGCGGAGCTTTTTGAGGTTCTTGTATGTCTCAAAGAGCGATTCCGCATCGGGAATCACAACACCCTCCTGCGCCATCCTTTGCGCCACAGCTTCGATATACTTCTTGCCGAAATTTATCTGCTGCGAAAGCTCTGTTATGGCAGAATTAAAGTCATTAAAGAGCCATTCCTTAAGCGAAGCAGATGTTTCTCCGAAATAATCGTCAAGTCCCATCTTTGTTGGCTTTATTTCCTCCGCAACCTTGAGCATTCGCATAAGCTGCTCGGGAATGGTGACGATATCCTCGGGGAAAAGCTCGGGATATTCCGCAGAAAGCTCCTGATAATACGAATCAACTCCGAGACCGCCCTTTTTCACAAGCTTCAGCTTGCCCTTTGCGGCATTTTTAAAGGCTCTCCAATCTCCGAAATCATTTTCATATCCGCCCGAAAGGGTGACGGCGGTAGTACGAAGAGCTTTTTTGAGGGATTTATACTGTTTGTAGAAATCATCATCCACCACAGTGCCCTGCGCATACATCATTTCAAAAAGCTCTCTTACAATTTCACTTGAAAAAGCACCGCCCTTTATCTGCTCGGCAATGATACCCTTTGCCACATCGTGCAGAACACCACGCTTGAAATCGGAAGGCAGCTTCATAATTTCGCCCACCTTGCGGACAAAATCCCTCTCGCAACGCTCGATGTGTTCAAGTGCCTTGCCCTTTAAGTCTTTGGTAGCATCCTCATATAAATACCTTGCACTCTCAGCAAATGCTTCAACATCCTTTTTGCTCATTGATTTTTTCGCTTTGTCGGAAAAAGGATAATTGTTTTCACTGTTATCAGCAACTTTCGCATACTGTCCCTGCGTTATATCTATCCAAGCAACATCATCAAGCGACACCGATTTAGAATAAACCTTACCATTCCCGGAATAACTTTCTGCTTCCATTTTGGAGGGAGTAACAAACACTCCGTTTTTAATGGGATAAGAGCTGTACACGGTAATTTTACCGTTCTCGAGTGCTTCTTCTGCCATGTTTCGTGTATAGTCGGGACTAAATTCATCATAATCCGCATATTCATCATCATAAAGAGCTTCGTCGAAAGTTTTGATATCATCTACCGTTCTTATCCATGTTAAATAGCTGTTTGGTGCCGGGTTGGTCTGATTTATAATTTCAAGCTGATTATTTTTTAAAATTTCACTTGACACATCAGAAGTGTTATGATATAATTCATTTATCGATGATAAGATAGCTCGTCGTTCACTGTTTGTAGTGTCCACGGGTATGTCATCGGCATTTTTATTTTCTGAATTATCAACAAAAAATTTTTGTTTAACTGTTTTTTTCTTCAACTCTGTTGACTTTTCTTCATTTTGTGATATACTATTATTAGAGGTATCGTTTCTTTGAGCGTGACCCTCATTTGGTTTGGGGCGCTCGAGGCCGTTAATTCGGTCGGCGGTATCTCTTATTTTTTTGTTATATCATAGATATGATAAGATCCATCGTTTATCGCCTTACCTACATTGATGTATATAGGGAAAATCTCATCTTCATATCTTACATCTGCTTTGTAATAACAGAAATAATCAAACTTATGTTATAATCGAAATTGTAAATCAAAAAAAGCACTATAAATTTATAATTTATGCGCATGAGGTGCAAATGAATAATAAGATCATATGGACTCACCCACCCGTCAGAACGGAATTTGATCACAATCTTTATGTTATCGGGTGCGGATACGATATTATAAATGAAAAAACAAATCCTCGACGTTAGGGTGGAGTACATGAAATAGAATATCACATTTTATATTTTGTTGAGGGCGGCTGTTCTATAACCCTTGGCAAAAAAAAGCTTACCGCAAAAGCCGGTGATATCGTTTTTTTTCATACAGGTGATCAATATTTTTATTCATATTCAAGCGAAAATGAAACAAAAATATATTTTCTTCACTTGTCGGGAAAAAACGCTGTTTCCTTTATGGATGATCTTGACCTATGCGAAAGCTTTGTGAAAAAAGCAGACACCGATCTTTCAAAATATTTTGATAATATCATTGAAGAGATACATCTGAAAAAAAAGGCATTATAACAAGGCTATGACAGGTCATCTTATGGTGCTTCTCACAGCAATAGTGCGCAAAAAAATGGTCAATGAATCAAGGCTTGACGAGATCCTTTCGAGAATGAACAATGTTAGAAAAAAAGAGCTTGACCTTGATGAATATGCAAAAATGTGTCATTTGAGCAAGTCGCAATTCATAAGAGCATTCAAGGAATACACGGGTAAAACTCCGATAAGATACAAAAATAATATCCTGATAGAAAAAGCCAAAGAAAGACTCACTCACACAGATATGTCAATTTCCGAGATTTCGAGCTATCTCGGTTTTGAAAACATCTATTATTTTTCGACTATGTTCAAAAAAGCAATAGGGATATCCCCTGCGGAATACAGAAAACAGTATAAATAAATCAGTCCACCGGAGGTACAATATGCATTATACCGAAAGACAAAAACAAATAATAAAAATGCTAAAGGACGGAAGCCTTTCAGTTTCTGCAATTGCAGATAAGCTTTATGTAAGTCAGATGACCATAAGACGCGATATTGAGGCACTCAAAAAGAACGGCACGATAACACAGTTCAGAGGCGGAGTTGCCCTCAAATCCGATACACTCGTTATGCCAATAGACCTCAGAGAAAACAGCGAAAAGAATGACAAGGTTCTCCTTGCCAAAAAGGCTGTGGAGTTTATCAGAAACGGAATGCTCATTTTCATCGACAGCTCCTCCACCTGCTTCAATATCGTTCCGCTTCTTGCAGATTTCAAGGAGCTTCAGATAATCACCAATTCCACAAAGGTTCTTCTTGAGCTTGGAGATATGGGCATAAGGAGCAAAATGTGCTGCGGATACCACCTACCAAAAGAGCGATGCGTTGCGGGAAGCGAGGCAGAAGCTTATATAAAGAAATTCAACTTTGAGCTTGCCTTCATTTCAGCGGGCGGCTATAACGACAAGCAGATAACCGACTGGAGCGAAGCGCAGACCAATGTTCGCCGCGCAGCAATCGAAAGCGCAGAAAAGACAAAGGTACTTATGCTTCCTTCCAAATACGATAAGAATTATCAGTTTGTGGTCGCAAAAACTAAGGATGTCGATATAATAACTCTTTAAAAAAGATGCAAAAAGGGCTGTCGCAAGTTAAAAAATTGCGACAGCCCCATCGTTTAGAACAAGGATTTTTTGAGTGTGCCGATAAACAGTAATTATTTATATTTTGAATTGCAAAAACAGCCTAAAAAGCAACAACACCTTTTTGAGTTTTTTCCTTCTCCTTTGAGTCCGGCCTCTTCCTTAGAAGCTCGGGTGATTTTACAAACAAAACCAAGCCGAGCAAAGGCATCGGTCCGAAAAGAAGAGCAATAAATATCCGGCCATTGATATAAAGAAAGCTTCCTGCGCTCAAAAACAGCAAAAGGCAAACAATAATGAGACCCTAAATGAATTTTACAAGCGCTTCAAAAAGCAATTTCACAATAGCCCTCCTTTCCGATAAGTACAGTATAACAAAATTATTCGGTTATCATAATATTTCCTTCACCGACATTAACCTTTATCTTGCTCTGTACAACACCGGATG
>CAYPKQ010000150.1:0-6127 GCA_964411355.1 uncultured Lachnospiraceae bacterium | reverse complement strand
TTCTTAATTACCGTAAGACTCTTTTCGGGAGAAAACTTTGTTACTTCCTCAAAGGAAGGAACGCTCATGTGTCTTCTCGCAGGAGTCGTAGGCTTATACTTAATTGTTGGCATGTTCTACCCTCCTACTTAGTTAAGACCGTCGAAGAACTCGATTGTCTTGGAGTCGGCTTTAAGTGTTACGATAGCCTTTTTCCATGTAGCGGTATAGCCGCTGTGAATGCCGAGTCTCTTGGGTTTTCTCTTCATGTTGATGGTGTTTACGCTTTCAACCTCAACCTTGAACATTTCCTCAACCGCCTTTGCGATCTCGGGCTTTGTTGCATCCTTCATTACCTTGAAGGCATACTTCTTTGAAGCCATCATGTCCATGGAGCTTTCGGTGATAAGAGGCTTAATGATGATATCCTGTACTGTCTTCATTATGCGAACACCTCCTCGATTCCTTTAACGGCAGCCTGGCTTACGATGAACTTATCAGCGTTCAGGATGTCGTAAACATTGATGGTGTTGTAAACAGATGTTGTAACACCGGGGATATTTGCGCAGCTCTTAACTGTTACTGCGTCGTTTGTGTCAAGAACGATCATTACCTTTCTTTCAGCACCGAGAGCCTTGAGCATAGCAACCATATTCTTGGTCTTGTACTCAGCACTCTTGATCTCGTCCACAACGATGAGGTCGCCTGCAGCAAGCTTTGCGGAGAGAGCACTGTAAAGAGCGATCTTCTTAACCTTCTTATTCATAGACATGCGGTAGGAACGGGGCTTCGGACCGAGTGCAACACCGCCGTGTGTCCACTGAGGAGCACGAGTCGAACCCTGACGAGCTCTTCCTGTACCTTTCTGTCTCCAGGGCTTCTTGCCGCCGCCGCTTACTTCTGTTCTTGTAAGTGTGGACTGCGTACCCTGTCTCTGATTTGCAAGATAAGTCTTAACTGCAGCATGGAGGACGGAGCCGTTTACTTCTGCACCGAAGATCTTATCGGAGAGAGCGATCTCGCCCACTTCCTTGCCGGTCATATTGACAACTTTTACGTTTGGCATTGTGTTTCCTCCTTCCGCTTATGCTTTTACCGAATCACGGATGAACACGATACCGCCCTTGGCACCGGGAATAGCACCCTTAACTGCGATAAGGTTCTTTTCTGTGTCGATCTTTACGATATTGAGATTGAGAACGGTTACCTGCTCGTTACCGTACTGTCCTGCCATCTTCTTATTCTTGAAGATTCTCGCAGGGTCGATAACACCCATGGAACCGGGCTGACGGTGAATAGGACCTACACCGTGTGTGTGCTGAAGCATATGTGCGTTCCAACGCTTAACTACGCCCGTATAACCGCGACCCTTTGTTATACCGGTTACGTCGACCTTGTCGCCTGCGGCGAAGGTATCGACAGATATAACGTCACCGACGTTAAGTGCGGAGCAATCGTCAAGACGAAACTCCTTAAGATGCTTCTTTGCAGGAACTCCTGCCTTCTCAAAATGACCTTTCTCAGCCTTGGTCATGTGCTTTTCCTTAACATCCATGAAACCAAGCTGAACGGCGTCATAGCCGTCATTCTCGACCGTCTTCTTCTGTGCTACCACACAGGGACCGGCCTCGATTACCGTAACCGGGATGACATTTCCGACCTCGTCGAAAATCTGGGTCATACCGATTTTCTTACCGATAATACCTTTTTTCATTTTTCCTCCTGGGTTATTGGTTGACGTTTTGGATTTTCCTTTCGGATTCGCCAACTTGACCGCAAGATGCTTCATACTCTTGAAGCCTTTTGCGTAGGGTTAATTTGCAGGGATTAGAGCTTTACCTCGATCTCAACGCCTGCGGGGAGCTCAACGCTCATGAGTGCATCGATTGCCTTTTCGGAAGGTTCGATGATATCAATGAGTCTCTTGTGAGTCTTAAGCTCAAACTGCTCGCGGCTATCCTTGTACTTGTGAACCGCACGAAGAATCGTTGTGATCTCTCTGTCTGTGGGAAGCGGTACAGGACCACTAACCTCTGCTCCGTTTCTCTTTGCGAGAGCAACGATCTTCTCAGCCGCAGCGTCGATAAGAGTGTTATCATAGCTCTTGAGCTTAACTCTGATTTTTGCCTTAACTGCCATTGTTTTTTGCCTCCTTTTAAATTTCCGTTCAAAAAGCTCGTCATTATATACAAATGAAGGGCTTGCCTGAGTGAACGGTTTGTGAAATGGGGCGAATTCACTTGTACACCGTGCCGTGCGTTTCTTCGTCTTCCATACAAAAGCCGGAATACCGTTCAGCATGAATCCGGACTCCGGGGAAATGGAAAGCAGCGACAAAAGCCGCAGAAAAGCGGTCTTTTCGGCAGGTAAAGCGACCGAAAAGCGGCGCACGAATCAGTCCCGCCCGATTAAGCAAAAGGGGGTTTCTCCCCTTTTCGGACATACTCTGCGGAAATTACCCGTCAAAATGGCGGCAACCTTCCGCTTCATCGCGCTCAGACTTAATTATTATACACCATCCGACATGATATTGCAATAGTTTATCCAAATATTTTTTCATAGAAAATGTGTAGAAATTTCACCTTATTTTTTGTGCATATTTCACAAAACAGCGTTTTTCAGACAAAAATCGAGCCTTAAATGTGAAAAAATAATAAACATACGCCTATATCTCTTGAAAAAATCCAAAAAAAATGTTATATTATTATGTAACGCTTGTCCTTATATATAATAATGAAGAAATTGGAGCAATTATGAAGCATATAACGAGCAAAAAACTATATTTAGCCCTGCTTTTACTTATAACTGCAGCACTTTGTCTATCATCCTGCGGCGAAAACAAGAAGAAAAAATATAATACGGCAAGCCTTGATCTTGATATTGGAATAGGCTTCAGCCATTTTGATAACGAAAGTGACTACCCCGCCCCCTCATCCGAAGCTTATCTTGATGTTTATTCTTCAAAGATAATAATTAGGGGCGCATATGGCGAAGAGATCATAGAAACCCCTCTCATTTATAATAATTCTTCCACAGCCCATCCCAGAATGAAGCTGAGCATAAGCGGAAACAGAATGTACGTTACATACTGCCCCGATATCAGTCTCCCCAATCTTCAGATAGCCTCCACCGATGACGGAGGTAAGAGCTGGATTCAGAGCACTCTCAATCTCAGCACGGAAACAGTTGGCACCATTGATAATTTCATGGCATCATTCTGGTCAACAAAAAGCGGAGCACTTGTCATTTCCAACGGAATGGTCGATACTTTTATTTATTTCACGGATGATGCAGGCAAAACATGGACCGAGGCAAAATCCGCGCCCCCAAGCCAAAATTGGCACAATTCGCTTTACTGCGGAAGCTTTCTAAGTCCCACAATCGGATTTACTTCATATAATTATTATTCATTCCCGCCCTCAGAGCCTCAGGTATATTATACCCTTGACGGCGGAGCAAATTGGGATAGGCTCGTGATAAAGGTTCCGGACAGCGTTATGAAGGCATATTCCCTTGCAGGCACTCCCTATTATGACGGAAGCAAGATCAATATCCCCATCGAGCTTTATGACGAAAGCTCTTCTCCGGCAGAAACGGTATATTACGTTTCATACGATCTCGGGGAGAGTTGGGAATTTTATAACGACAATGAAGGCGAGCTTGACCTTATCAGAAATTCCGAGTGTGAAAAATGGTTCAAAACAAATCGCCCCGCCCTGCTTGCAAACGAAAAATATTTTGTTTCTGACTTTTCACTTTACAGCAGCTTCGAGCTTGAAGATGATGTAAGGATCGACGCATATAAATTTGTTGCCGGCTACGATATAAATGATTGGAGCAAAATACACCTTACCGGTGATATGTATTTCGATGAGTATGCTAATATATATTATAAGGATGGAAACGGATTCCCGATCCTTCTCTTTGTTTACGAGGGCGACGTTTTCAAGCATACATATTCACTCATGGCTTCCACCACCGAAATGCAGTATAAGACCGAGGGTGAGGAGCACATTGCAAAGCGTCTTTACGAGGAATACAGCGAGCACAAGGCAATAAAGCTGCTTTTCACAGAAGCACGCAAGGCATACGCTCTCTTCACGGAACACAGCAAGATAACATCCACAGGCGAGAACACGACAATGGAGCATGAAGGCTACTCTTATAAAAAAGTCTCCTTCTCCGAAATCATTTCCACCGAAATCGAAACCTTCGATCAGCTTTCGGATTATCTTTCAACTCTGTTCAGCGAGGATATCGTCACTTATCTCATGTCGACGACTGCCCACGGAAATATACCGCTCTATATTGAAGGTGAGGACGGAATCTACCGTTTTGACGGATATGCGGGACAGCTTAATTTGAGCGATCTTGATATAAAGCTGACAGTTCTCTCACTTACAAGCTCGGATGCAACCTTAAATGCCTATGCCGAAGCCACGATTTACAGCGATCTTGATGCGATAATCTTCGATTATGATTATGAGATATTCCTCGATTCCGACGGAAAATGGAAAATGAGAACATTCGTTCTGCCCGAAAAGAAGATTTCGGATATATTCTTCGGTATAGACGATGGCAAAGACGGAAAAGAGATAGATGATATTGACGACTGGGATAAGCTGGGCTATAAGGCAAGCAACAGCACACAGATAAAAGAATTTATCACTGCATTTGTTGAAGGAGACAGTGAGAGTCTTGGACTTATCAGCGAAGCATCCGCCCCATCGGTCTTTAAAGAGTACGAAAATCTTGATATAATCTCATATAGGATCAGCAAGGTCACCCAAAATGACACTGCAAGAATACTTTTTGAATACACAATCGGCGCAGAACAGCCCGGGGCTTCGATCAGAACACAAAGCGGAACACACTCATTCTATATAACTCTCGGTAAAAAGGGCGTATATCTTGAAGACACTGATAAAGCAGAGCTTTCGAGAGCGGGTCAGTTCATCTCGGACTATTTCTCATCAACTCTCGAGTATATCATCCTCGATTGCTCGGATCTAAGCTACAGTCAAAGAACCGACATAACCGAATTTCTCGCAAAACGAATCTCAAGCAGTGCGACCGAAGCAAAAATAGCAAGTCTTGCACAAATAATATTCGGCATCTACGATTTTGCGCCAAGCGAGGATCTTAAAAACGAAAATGGAGATTTTAACAAAAACAGTCGAGGAACAAGAGCTCTTTGCTACGATATTATAACCGAAAAAACAGTCGGGGAAAATACAGATCTTACCATCGTGATTTATGCAGACCGTTCAAAGCTTGTGGCGGCAAGAACGGTTGAAATAAGCCTTACGGGCAACGGTGCGGATTTCAAATTTGTTTCCTCATATACCTCGGGAACCACCGAATACAGCGTCTGCAAGGTTGTGGAATAAGGAGACATTATGAATAATACTGTTCTTTTCGATCTTGACGGAACTCTGACCGCTTCCGGCAGAGGAATAACAAATTCCGTTGCATATGCATTGACCAAATTCGGCATCGATTTCGAGAGCAAGGAAGACCTTATGTGCTTTATCGCTCCTCCGCTGATAAAAATGTTCATGCAAAAATTCAATGTAAGCGAAAATGAGGCAAGAGAGCTTGTTAAGCTCTACAGAGAGTATTACAGTGCTCACGGTATATTCGAAAATGACCTTTATGAAGGAATCGGGGAGCTTCTCTCTTCCCTTTCGATAAAAGGAAAAAAACTGATTCTTGCAACCTCAAAGCCGGAGCATTTTGCAGTCAAAATACTTGAGCATTTCGGCATTGCAAAGTATTTTTCCTTTATTTGCGGTGCAACTATGGACGAAAAACGCACAGATAAGGACGCAGTCATTGAATATGCCCTTGAATGTGCTCATATTTCGGATATTTCCGATGCCATAATGGTCGGAGACAAAGAATATGATATTCTCGGAGCAAAAAAATTCGGTATGGATTCTATCGGGGTTCTCTACGGCTACGGAAGCCGCAAAGAGCTGGAGACAGCCGGAGCAACTTACATTGCCGAACATCCAAAAGACATTTTAAAATTCATTTAATAAAATCGGGGCAGACTCAATTGCTTTCAGCTTTGAGTCTGCCCCATTGATAAATCTATACAAACAGTAATTTGTCTGGGGAAGGAGTTTCGCCACTGCGGTGGCGA
>CAYPKQ010000149.1:0-6222 GCA_964411355.1 uncultured Lachnospiraceae bacterium | reverse complement strand
ATTGAGAACCGACTGCGCGGAATGACCGCAAGGGTTCAAATCTCTAACACAAAAGTGCGAAAATATCTTTTTTATAGCCCTCTGCCAAGAAAAAAGCCAAGTCGATTTCGACTTGGCTTTTTTCAGTGAAATTCGCCTTCGGCGAGAGAAATACTCCTTCGGAGCGTGAAATATGCTTCGCATGTGAAATGCGCTTCGCACATGAGGAGGCGGATTTTATTTCACATTGCGACCAACGGGAGCAATATTTCACAAATTCCGCAAGGAAATTATTTCGCATTCGGCGTCGCCGAATATTTCACCTGAAATACCGACAAATTTATGATATAATAGCATTTGAAAGGCGGTGTTGTTATGGCAGAATCAAAGCTTCGAGAATTATCAACAGACTTCGCAGTTAAAGTTATTAAGATGTGTGACAGTATCGCACAGCGATACATCATTTGACATATAAACGATTTTATGCTATAATAAAGTCACGAAGGCGGTATTTTGGGTGGAATCAAGCTTATCTATTATACAGCGAAGAAGAGCGAAAAAAAGCTATAATGAAAGGATTTTTTATGAATATAGTAGTTATTGATGGTCAGGGCGGTCAGCTTGGTGCTCAGCTCATAAAAGAAATAAGCGCAAAATTTTCGGACTCTTCGGCAATGAATATCAATGTCACTGCCGTTGGAACAAATGCATCAGCCACCTCCGCAATGCTGAAAGCGGGCGCTAAAAATGCCGCAACCGGCGAAAACCCCGTGGTGGTTGCTTGCCGCACGGCAGATGTTATCATAGGTCCTGTTGGAATAGTAATTGCAGACTCGCTTCTTGGCGAGATCACGCCCCAAATGGCACTTGCTGCCGGTCAATCGGGGGCTGTAAGAATACTTATTCCCATGAATAGGTGCGACAATTTGATTGCGGGAGTTCCAAATCTTAGCACCTCGGCACTCATTTCCGATGCTATTGCAAAACTGGACAGGATAATTAATGCTTGACATTTTGAATTTTTTATGATAAAATATCTATGCTGCTCAGAAGAGTGGCATCGGAGCTGAAGTTCCTTAAAACATTAGATTTATTTAAAGATACTTTGAAGGTATCATTATCTCTGAAGGGATGATGATGCCTTTTTGTGTCATGAAAGGAACGGAAATGAAAAACAAAAATAAAATTCTGAAAATGGTTCTGTCTGCGCTGTTTTTGGCACTGGCATATGTTTTGCCCTTTCTTACGGGGCAGATCCCCGAGATCGGTGCAATGCTTTGCCCCATGCATATTCCCGTGCTTCTTTGCGGCTTTGTCTGCGGCTGGCCCTGGGGGCTTGCGGTGGGCTTTATCGCTCCGCTTTTTCGCTCTCTTACTATCGGAATGCCGCATCTTTTCCCCTCAGCACTATGCATGGCATTTGAGCTTGCAACTTACGGTGCATTTTCGGGATTTATGCACAGATATCTTCCGAAAAGAAAAGCTTTTATCTATTGCTCGCTCATATCGGCTATGATAGTGGGAAGGCTTGTATGGGGCATGGCGATGTTTATCTTTGTGGGAGCGCAGGGCGGCAGTTTTACCTTTTCCGCATTTCTTGCGGGTGCTATAACAAATGCGCTTCCGGGAATTACAGTGCAGATAATTCTGATCCCCATTCTTGTTATGATACTTGATAACCCCAAAATTTTAAAATTGAGAGATTGATATGAAAAGCAAAACAAATCTGATATTTCATTATGAGCGTTATCCAAAGCTGCAAATTGAAGATGTTTTTAAATACCTATACCAAAGCGCATTTGGGTCTGAGCATCTTATACGTGATGAGAAGGACGCAGCCGATTACATAAAACGTGAATTTTCCGAAATGAAAGGAACGATGAACGCTCCTATTGAAGCACTTGACGGTGATTACAGCAGGGTCTCTCTTTCCCTGCTCTCTGAGGGGCTGAAAGCCGAAACCCTTGCAAGAATTTTTTATCTTTCAGCGAAAACGGAATCGAGTGAAAAAGAGAAACTGATAAATGATCTGAAAATGGCAAAAGAGCTTGTTGAAAACGGCGAATTGCCCTTTTCGAAAGAGGCTTTTGAGCAAAAAAATGCCGCTTGGGCAAATACGGGTTATGCTGCACTTCACCATTCGGCTGTTTTCAGGGCGGAATATAAACCCCATTACCGTGTAATTTCAAATAAATATGCTCCTTTTTTGCCTTTTTTTGCTGAGACTGACAAGCTCATGGGCAAAGGCAGAGTTGTAATTGCTATTGAGGGCGGAAGCGCAAGCGGAAAGACCACTCTTGGAAAGATGCTGGAAGAGATCTACGATTGCAACGTATTTCATATGGACGATTTCTTTTTGAGACCCGAGCAGCGTACCCCCGAACGCTTTTCTGAGGTGGGAGGTAATATTGACAGAGAGCGTTTTCTCTCGGAGGTACTTATACCTCTCTCGGAAGGAAAAGGGGTCTGCTTCAGAAAATTTGATTGCTCTACCCAAACCCTTGGCAGCCCTATAACGGTTTCTCCGAAGAGCCTGAACTTTGTTGAGGGGGCATATTCCATGCATCCGCAGCTTGCAAAATACTATGATTTTTCTCTTTTTCTCGATATATCCCCCGAAATGCAGAGAAAAAGAATTCTTGTGCGTAATAATGAACGTCTTGCGAAACGTTTTTTTGATGAATGGATTCCTATGGAGCTTCGCTATTTTACAGAGACACAAATAAAAGATCGTTGTAATATGATCATTTGATTTCGGGAGCTGAACTTTAAACAGTAATTTAGCGAATAGTTGCGCCCTCAAGTGCAGTTAAATTACTGAAAAAAGAGGTCATGGCAGCCTCTTTTTTATTTGTTAAACTATTATTCTGTTCTGAGTGCAACAACGGGGTCTTTATTTGCGGCGATTTTCGAGGGGATGAGTCCCGATATCGCTGTGAGGAGCATACTGAGCACAACGAGTATGACAGCACCGCCGACAGGGAGCACCGCATTGAGGGTGGGGATTCCCGTAAGTGCATGGAGAATAATATTGATGATAACATTGAAGATGAGAGTTATGATAATTCCGATAGCTCCCGAGGCAAAGCCAACTATGAGAGTTTCTGCATTGAAAACTCTGGAAATATCGCGCTTCGATGCACCGATAGCACGGAGGATTCCTATTTCCTTTGTTCTTTCAAGAACAGAAATATAGGTAATTATTCCTATCATTATCGAGGACACAACAAGTGAGATCGCAACGAAGGCAATAAGAACATATGATATCGCATCGATAATGGTCGTTATTGAGGACATGAGTATAGCCACATAGTCGGTATATGATATTTGGTTTTCCTCGGAAGTGTTTTCGTTATATTTTTCAATGAGGTCTGCTATAACATCCTTACCGGCAAAGGTGGAGGCGAAAATGTTGATGGATGCGGGATCGTTTTTATCAACATATCCCATAAGGGAAAGATTATCCTCATAGGTTGAATCCGAGAGGGCTCTCGGCATCAGATTATCATATGCATATGCAAGAATCTCCGCCGAATATTCGGTATTATCAAACTGCATTGCAAGCTGATCGAAGGAAAGGGTGCTAAGCTGAGCTGCCACGCCTGCCGCATACTGCTCCGTTATGGAGAAGGTGAGGATTTCGGTAAGATATTTGCTTTTTTCCTCCTCGCCAAGAGAAAAAACATATTCCGCTACCTGCGCTTCGTCAACGCCCATCTGCATGGCAAAAGCCTTAACAAGAGCCTGGTTTTTTGCTTCCTCATCCATGCCCGCCATGGCATTTGCAAGAGCACCCGCAAGATATTCATCGCTTGGAAGAGAAGAAAGAGCGATAAAGAGAGAGGCCTTTTCGGAATTTGAGATGAGCTTTGTATATTCGGTGAAAATTTCTGCCTTCATCTCGTTAGTTAAAGTGCTTTCAGTCTCTTTTGGGAAGGGGAGACCTGTGATCGCATCCTTTTCGGGGTCTGCAAGCTGTGCTTTAACGAGCTCGCTTTGCCGGGCTGACTCGATGACCTTTTCTGTAAGTGCAGAGGTATAACCGAGAGAGCCTTGTATCATTGCGGAAACCGCATTTTCGCTTTGACGGATAATTCCCACAACCTTAAGGTCGATGGCACTGTCCTTGTTATTATAAAGGTAATCAAGACCGGCGGCAGACAGCGAAAGATCAACATAAGTGCCGTTTTCCTGCTTCTGATATTTGTTTGCATCGGGCACCAAACGGAAGGTCATTCCGCAAAGCTCCTCATAGCTCCAGCTTCCGAGAGAGGAAATATCAAATTGCTCGCCTGCATAAGCCATTCTTATGATCTCCTGCATCTCATCGGCTGTTTTAAGACCGAGAGCATAGAGGGTAAGGTCAGTAATTTCATTATTTTCGCTCACCACAAGGACTATTTCATCATAGCTTTCGGGCCATTTTCCGTAGATGACGTCATATTGCTCCTTTATGATGGGATTGATAAGCTCATCTCCCTCGCCCGAGAGCAGCTCTTCCCAAACATTCATCGGGCCCATGCTCATCATAGAAGAGGCAGAAGAGGTCTCCATCATTCCCACCATTCCGCCGCCTGCCGAAGATTCCTGCCCCGGTATCATGGAAGACATAGACATATCCATGCCGTAAATCTGCGAAATCAGTTCCATGACGTCACTTTTAACGACCTTGCCGTCAGCATCCTTTGTATAAATGCCAAAATCAAGATCATAGGTATATTGCACTGCAGAAACGCAGTTATTAAAAGCTTCTTCGCTTTCAAGGTATTCCTTAAATGCTTTAAGATTATTCTTGCTGGTTTCGATGGAATTGAGCTTGTTTACCAGATCGTACATTATTGCACTTGCATAAATTTTGTCAAGCTCGTGCTCCGTCTTTCCCTCGTTATTCTGCATCATTGCCTCAACAAGCTCCGACATTTGAACAGTCTCTCGCTCAATAGTTATGGGATAGCTTGAAAGGGTATCCTCCTGAACACGGTTTATATATGCCTGAACGCCGGTGGAGACCGAGAGGATAAGAGCGATTCCGATAATACCGATAGAGCCAGCAAAGCTGGTAAGGAAGGTTCTCGTCTTTTTCGTCATCAGATTGTTAAGGGAAAGGGAGAGGGCAGTGAAGAAGGACATTGAAGGTTTCTTTTCCTTTTTATCCCTTCTCTTTTTCTGTTCCTTTTTCGAGAGGATCTCTATCTCCTCGCCGGTATAGGGATCAGAATCCTCTGTTATGCAGCCGTCACGGAGCTTGACTGTTCTTGTTGCATATTCTTCGGCAAGCTCGGGATTGTGCGTAACCATGATAATGAGCTTATCCTTTGATATCTCCTTGAGGATCTCCATTATCTGGACGCTTGTTGCAGTATCAAGAGCACCCGTAGGCTCGTCTGCAAGCAGAATTTCGGGGTCATTTACAAGTGCCCTTGCAATTGCAACTCTCTGCATCTGACCGCCGGACATTTGATTTGGCTTCTTGTGCATCTGATCTTCAAGACCGACCTTTATGAGTGCTTCCTTGGCTCTTCTGCGTCTTTCTGCTCTTGAGACACCCGAAAGAGTCAGCGCAAGCTCAACATTTGAAAGCACGGTCTGGTGAGGAATGAGATTATAGCTCTGAAAAACAAAGCCAACGGAATGATTCCTGTAGCTGTCCCAATCAGAAGAATCAAATTTCTTTGTTGATCTTCCGCTTATTATAAGTTCACCGCCGGTGTAGCCGTCAAGACCGCCGACTATATTGAGAAGTGTAGTTTTTCCGCAGCCTGAGGGACCGAGAATGGCAACAAATTCGCTTTTTCTGAATTCGATGTCTATTCCCTTAAGTGCCGAGACTTTAGTATCTCCTGCGGGATATTCTTTTACGATTTTTTTGAGTGTGAGCATATATATCCTTTCAAAAAATAACATTTCTCCATTTTACCATATAAGCTTATACCATATAGGTCAACTTAATGTCAACAAAAGGAAAAGCATAAGTAAAAAGACAGCACGGAACACCGTACTGCCTTTTTTGAGATCGGAAAAGGGCAAATTAAGCCTCCTTCTTCACGATCTCCTTGCCATTGTAATATCCGCAAGCCTTGCAGACTCTGTGTGCGAGAATGAACTCACCGCACTTGGGGCACTTAACCATGCCGGGAAGTTCGAGCTTCCAAACATTTGAGCGTCTCTTATCTCTGCGTGCTTTTGATACTTTCTTCTTCGGTACTGCCATTTACCTACACCTCCCTTTAGTGTATGCTACGC
>CAYPKQ010000148.1:0-6230 GCA_964411355.1 uncultured Lachnospiraceae bacterium | reverse complement strand
AACACCACAAGCAAAAAAGTGGTTCTGCCATACGGCAGAACCACTAAAATTGCTTTTAATTATTCCTCTGCGGTTTCTTCCTCGGCAACAGCCTCTTCAGCTACTTCCTCGGCTACCTCTTCAGCAGCCTCATAATCCTCGGGCATTGCTTCCTCAGCAGCCTTTGCCTCTTCAAGAAGGGCACGGATGGAAAGGCTTACCTTGCACTTTTCATAGTCGATCTCTGTGATCTTCGCATCAACAACCTGACCTACCTCAAGTACGTCAGCAGGCTTTGCGATCTTCTGGAGAGCGATCTGAGAAATGTGGATAAGTCCGTCAACACCGTCAACAACCTCTGCAAATGCGCCGAAAGGCATCATGTTTACGATCTTAACTGCTGCGATATCGCCAACCTGGTACTTGTCTGTAAAGATCTTCCAAGGGTTTGTATCCTCGGTCTTGTAACCGAGAGAAATTCTCTTCTTCTCAACATCAAGTGCCTTGATATAAACAACAACCTCATCGCCGACAGATACAACCTCTGCGGGAGACTTGATTCTCTTCCAAGAGAGCTCGGATGTATGAATCATTCCATCAACACCGCCAAGATCAACGAAAGCACCGTATGTAGTCATGCTCTTAACAGTACCCTTATACTGCTTGCCTTCCTCTGCTGTTGCCCAGAAAGCCTCTTCTCTTGCAATTCTCTCCTCGCGAAGGATATCGCTGATAGAGCCGTATGCTCTATGACCCTGATCCTTTGTTTCGATGATGCGGAACTTAACAGTCTGTCCAACGAGTGTTGTGAGATCACCGGACTTCGGAACACCGCTGCGTGCACCGGGAATAAATACTCTTGTTGCTCCTGCAAGTGCGATAACGCCGCCCTTAACAGCTTCGATAACCCTACCCTCAATGACAGTCTTTGCTTCGCAAGCTGCAACTATCTCGCCCCAGTTCTTATCAGAATCGGTGCGCTTCTTGGAGAGCTCTGCGATACCCTCAACATCGCTGACTCTGATAACGAAGGCCTCAACCTCGTCACCGACCTTGAACATATCTTTAAGGTTTACAGCAGGATCATCTGTGATCTGCTCAGCCTTAATTACGCCTGTTACCTTATATCCAACATCAAGCTGAAGCTCGGCGTTTGTAACGGCTGTAACTATGCCCTTAACGGTATCTCCTGTATTTAAAGTTTTGCAAAGCGATTCTTCGAGCATTTCTTCAAAGTTTTCAATTTTTGTGCTCATTGTTTTGTATACCTCCTCTATTATGCCGTGCGGGGTTGAGGCCCCTGCGGCGATTCCCACCTTTCTTGCGGTGGGCGGAATCAGATCCTTCAGTCCCTCTGCATTCTCCACCCAGAGCGTGCTTCTGCAATTCCTTTTGCATATATCGGTAAGCTTTGCAGTGTTTGAGCTGTCCTTGCCCCCGATAACGATCATATAATCACAGGCGCTCGCGAGCTTTTCTGCTTCGAGCTGTCTGATTTCCGTAACATTACATATTGTATCAAAAATTATCGGATTTGTACAGAGTTTTTTTGTAACATTTTGAGTTTTGTACCATTCCGACAAATTTTGCGTTGTTTGAGCCACCAAAACAGGTGTTTTTTTGTTGAAATTGTCCAGAGAAAAATTTTCCAAAATTTTTTCCAGCTCATCCGAGGTGTTAAAAACATATTTTTCACCCACGGCATGGCTGACAATTCCCCTGACCTCGGGATGATCGCCGTCACCCAATATAAGGAAAACGGTATCATCGCGGGAATGCTCATCCGCTATCTTATGTATTTTTTTAACAAACGGACAGGTGCAATCCTCAAAGGAAAAAAAGTTGTTTTCAGCGGCACACCTTTCGAGTCTCTCACTTATGTCAAGCGTAACGCCGTGAGTTCTGACAAAAACTTTTACAGGCGACTCCTTGCTTGCACTTTTTGCAATCTCTTCAATATCATCCTCCGCCATAACTCTTACACCCACACGAAGAAGTGACTCGTTATAGTCTTTATTATGAATGATATGTCCGAGAGTATATATCCTGACGTTTTTTGGGGAAGACGCCACAGTCTCTTCAAGAGTATCCGTTGCCCTCTTTACCCCAAAACAAAACCCTGCATTTTTGGCAATGATTATTTTCCTCTCCATATCAGAGCTCCTTAATGCGCTCAAAAATAAGAGAGGTTATGCGAGCCATTTCCTCGCTCTTGTTCTTTTCGGGATCGATCTTCAAAGCATCCGCTTCAATTTTTTCGCCAATAACGATCACGATCTTTCTGAAAAGACACCATTTATTATTTTTCACCTTAACTCTGACGGGAAGAACGGGGACCTCGGTTTTTGAAAGCACAAGCGCCGCTCCGTTTTTGAATTTTGTATCCTCAAGAGCCTTGCCGCGGCATCTTGTTCCCTGGGGAAAAATGCCAACGCAATGACCCTCGTTCAAAAGATCGACCGTTTTATGGATAGCTCCGAGATCTCCTGCGCCGCGGTTTACGGGATAAGACCCCAATGCGCGGAGTATCGAAGAAATCACCGGAATCTTAAAAAGCTCCTTTTTAGCCATATAAAACGGCTCTGTTTTTCGAAGCACGGCACTTATACAAATAGGATCAAGAAGAGTTACGTGGTTTGAACAGAGCAGAATTCCGCCTTCACCGGGGTCATTTTCAAGCCCCTCAACCTTCACTCGGAAAACGACCTTAATAATTCCCGCAAGAATAGTGTGTGCAACCTTATAGCCTTTTCTCATGCAATCTCTCCAACCTTTTCCTTTATGATCTCGATCACCTTCTCTATGCTTCCTTCAAGGTCATAATCCGAATTATCAAAAATTATTGCGTCCTCTGCGGGAACGGCGGGCGCGACCGCACGGCTTCTGTCGTTCTCGTCCCTCTCTATCATCTCCCGAAGAACATCCTCATATTTTACATCGACACCCTTTTCGGTAAGCTCCTTAAAACGCCTCATAGCTCTCGCCTCGTTTGAAGCGGTCATAAATATCTTAACATCGGCATCGGGCAAAATAACAGTACCGATATCTCTTCCGTCCATAACTACATTATTCTTTCGTGCAATGGATTTTTGCGTTTCAAGAAGAAATGCTCTGACTGCGGGAATTGCCGAAACTGCCGAAGCGTACATTGATATCTCGGGCTGTCTTATCTTATCACCGAGGTTTTCACCGTTCAGATATACGCACTGTACGCCATTTTCATATTTAACATCAAGCTCGATCTCGGGAAGAAGTGCCTCCACCTGCTCTGCGTTTTTTGGATCTTTTCCCTTTGTTTTCACATAATATCCTACGCTTCTGTAAAGTGCTCCCGTATCCACATAGACTATTCCCAGTTTTGCAGAGACAGCCTTTGCAACAGTGCTTTTTCCCGATCCGCTCGGACCGTCAAGTGCTATTTTTATCATAATATCCACCTCAAAATTATTTTTATATTCCGTAATTTGTCGCAGCATTTTCACCTGCAAGTGCGGCTGTGGAAAAGGCTATCTGCAAATTAAATCCGCCTGTATATGCATCAACATCTATTATCTCGCCGGCAAAAAACAAGCCCGAGACAAGCTTTGATTCCATAGTTTTCGGACTTATCTCCTTAACCTCAATACCGCCCGAGGTTATTATTGCCTCTTCAATGGGGCGAAAGGCACGAAGGGGTACTGCAAAATTCTTCAGCACGTGAAGAAGAGACGCACGCTCCTCTTTAGTTACGGAATTGCATTTTTTTCTTGGGTCTATACCCGAAAGAGACACTACGGTCTCTATCATTTTTTGCGGTAAAAGTCCACCGAGAGAATTGATAAAGTCCTTGTTATTGTACTTTTGAAGCTCGGAGATAAGCCTTGCATCAAGAGTTTTTTCGTCAAGTGCGGGCTTTAAATCTATATAGGCTGTGTAAACGCCTTTTTTCATATCCCGAAGATGAGCGGATGCGCTGAGCACCAGCGGTCCCGTCAACCCGAAATGCGTGAACATCATTTCACCGAAATCCTCAAAAACAGCCTTGCCGCTATCATTTTTCACAATGGTAAGCTTCACATTTTTAAGAGATAGCCCTTGCATTGCGTGGCAAATTCTGCCGTCCTCAACTATAGGAACGAGCGACGGAACAAGCTCGGTAACGCTATGACCGAGAGCCTTTGCCATTTTGTATCCGTCTCCGTCAGAGCCTGTAAGCGGATATGACATTCCGCCCGTAGCAAGTATTACCGAATCAAATTTGTATTCGTCTTTTTTTGTTTTAAGCCCCTTGACCTTGCCTTCATTTACCGTGATCTCACAAACGCACTCGTAAATGACCTTTATGCCAAGCTCCGAGCATCTTTTTTTCATGGCGTCAACAATATCCTGAGCCTTGTCCGACACGGGAAAAACACGTTTTCCTCTCTCGGTCTTAAGCGGCACTCCCGCACTCTCAAAAAAGGCTTTTGTATCCTCCGCGGAAAAATTACTGAAGGCCGCATAAAGAAAGCGTGGATTTCGGGGAATATTTGCAAAAAACGCATCTCTTTCCGAGTCATTTGTAACGTTACAGCGTCCCTTGCCGGTTATGCGGAGCTTTTTACCCATGCGGTCTGTCTTTTCAAATATTGTAACAAGTGCTCCAAGCTCTGCGGCCTTTATCGCAGCCATCATACCCGCCGCGCCTCCGCCTATAACGGCAACCGAGACCGCATCAGAATTTGTCTTTGTTATATACATCGTATTCATCCCATATCGCTTCAAGCTTTTTCAGCTGTTCGCTGAATGATTCCTGTCTCTCCCTTGCAACCGCAACTATTATGGCGTTAATTATGCTGAGGGGAGCGACGAGAGAATCAACATATGACACCATATCGCTCTCCGCCGTCAGAAGCTGATCGGCATATGATGCGATTGGCGAACGGCGGCTGTCGGTAAGTGCGATAACGTCTGCCCCAACCTCCTTTGCATACTCCACAGCGTTTATTATTCGCTTGGAATAGCGGGGAAAGCTTATAGCAATCATCGTGTCATCCTTTGAAAGATGCATTATCTGCTCGAACATCTCGCTGCCGGAGGTAGTCTGAACAAAGCGCACATTATCGAGAACCATTCGGAGATTGAAATTCAAAAATCCCGCAAGAGAGGAGGAAGAACGAACTCCGATTATATAGATATTCTTTGCATTTACTATCTTCTGAATAGCCTCGGCAAAGGAAGCTCTGTCAACTCCCTCAAGAGTCCTCTTTATTTTTTCCGCATCCGACATGAGAACCTTTTCCAGAACATCTCCGTCGCCTATCAGATTATTGGTGACTTCGATCCTTTGAACGGAGGTCAGCATATTGCGGATAAGCTCTTGAAGTGCCCTCTGAAATTCCGGATAACCGTCAAAGCCCAGCTCCGAGGCAAAGCGAACAACGGTAGATTCGGACACACCAACAAGAGCACCAAGCCTTGAAGCAGTCATATAAGCCGCCTTTTCATAGTGCTCGAGAACATAATTTGCAATAAGCCGCTGCCCCTTTGAAAAAGCGGGCATCTGATTTTTTATGGTCATCAAAAGGTCTCTTTTCATAACCCACCTCCGTATGTGCAATGCTAACGCATTGCAATTTCAGTGATATATTTTGCCAAGGCAAAATGCAATATTTTTGCTTTGCAAAAGCGATATATTCCGCCAAGGCGGAATGTTTTTTATTTCCATTTGATGTGTTTTTCATATTTTTCAAGTCTGCGGCGCAGAAAATAGCCAAGGATACCGCAGGATATTATCTCACCTATGGCAACCGTCAGCATAAAGAACGGAAGCGTACCCTCAATACCGTAAGCATAGACCAGCACGAATGGGACTATCAGAGTATTCGCCGCAATAGGCGGAAGAAAAGGTAAAAATTTATGTTTTCTCAAAAAATATGTGCCAAGCGCCCCAAGAAGGGTTGCAAGGCTTCCGAAAATCACATCCCATATCACGCATCCGGATATGAGATTTGATATAAGACATCCTATAAAGAGTCCGGGAATTGCTGCGCCGGTAAACACCGGCAAAATCGTCAAAGCCTCGGAAAAGCGCAATTGAATTGCAAAATTCGCAAGACCGAGAGTGTTTGCAAGCATTGTGAGGACCACATAAAGTGCGGCAATTATTGCCGATGTGGTTACGAATTTGATACTCTTGTTTTTCATTGTTTTTCTCCTTTAGTTTTGTTTTAGGTGAGGAAGGTCTCGAACTCACCGTAATTTTAAAAGAACGCTTTATTTGCGCTCCTTTT
>CAYPKQ010000147.1:0-6336 GCA_964411355.1 uncultured Lachnospiraceae bacterium | reverse complement strand
TGCTTGACGATGCAGAGGAACGCTGCCGTCTCTCAAGAAATGCGTATAAGACTATGAATGATGAATGGAACGCCGAAAATGCGGCGAAAAAATTTGTTGCCCTCTGTGAAAAAATGCTTTCGGGAGAGTATAAGCCTTTCCCATATGAAAGCGGCGTTTGCAGCAAAGCGGAGATACTTAAAGATAATTGGTATAAAGGATAAGAAAGGAAAAATATGGATTCATCAACAAAAAAGCTGTTAAGCGGTTCTGCTGTGTATTTTGTCGGTAATGCCTTGACACAGCTCATAAGCTTACTTCTTATGCGCTTTGTTACCGGAAATATTGAACCCGGTGAATACGGTTTCTTTAATCTGGTAACTACGGTATCAAATTTGGCGATCCCTTTTGTAACCCTCCAGATCGCAGATGCAGTCTTTAAATTCGTACTCAAAAGTAAAAGCGAAAAAGAAAAGAGAGAGTATTTTTCTGTCTGCTTTTTTGTTATGTTTGTCAGCGTTTTGCTGATATATGCTATAGTTTACGGAATTTCCTTTTTTTATACTATTCCTCATACCTTTTTGGTGGCTACATATGTTGCTTCATATGCTTTGATAGGTATTTATCAAAAGATAACCCGTTGCCTTGGTCAGAATAAGGTTTTTGTTACGGGAAATCTCATAAAGACAGTCATTTTTCTTTCCCTTGAAATAATACTTATCTCCACAATGGATATGGGAATCGAAGCACTTTTGCTTGCGCATATTCTTTCATTGATTTTTGCGATCGTATATACCGAGGTCAGAATACATGCATTGAGATATTTTGATTTTAAAGCGATCCATTTCTCGTCTTTTGCGAGTATGATGCGTTTTTCAATCCCACTTATTCCGAACGCTGTATTTTGGTGGCTGACAAGCTCTGTAAATTCTGTAATCATCTCTGCAAGGCTTGGAATGGACGTAAACGGAATTTATTCCGTTTCGGGAAAATTCACTTCAGTACTTGTGATGGTAACAAGTGTGCTTAATATGTCCTGGCAGGATACTGCAATCGCTGATTACGGAACGGAGGGCTTTGGTAAGTTTTTGACTAAGACCTTTAATACCTTTGTTAAACTGATCTTTTCTGCCATTGCTGTACTTATTCCCTTTATAGCAATAATTTTGCCCTATATGATAGCACCGACATATTATGATGCCATTCCGTTTACCCCATTTTTGATGATCGCTTCCGGAACATCATCGATGTCCGGTTTTATGGCACAGATATTTACGGGGCAAGGAAAAACCAAAAATATTCTTGTAACCTCGATTTTCGGAATGATAGCCAATATAGTCGTAATTATTCTATTGGTGGATAAAATCGGACTTTGGGCGGCAGTTTTCGGTTCTCTTGCAGCGGATGTTGTACTTTTCGGAAGCAGAACCTTTTTGGCAAGAAAAGAATTTGCAAAGGGGATAGAATACGGACGCTTTTTGATAATTGCCGCAATGACTCTTATAGGAATTATCTTCTATTTGAAGGCAAGCGTTGTGTATAATATCATATGGTTCGTCATTTCAGCAATTTTAGCAATTATTTTAAATAAACAGTTCGTTTGCGATATGTTTTCTTTGCTCTTTGGCAGATTTATTAAAAAGAAAGGTTAAAAGAGGAGCAATATGAAAAATTTATTTATAATGCACACTCAATATAACCTTATATTGTCTGCGGCGGTAATGTCAAGGTTCGAAAATGCCGAAAACACTTTGGTGCTTTATTCGGAATTTGCCTTGAACGATGGGATGCGTAGTGCACTCTCAAAACTTTTTGACCGTGTAATTATTGTCAGAGATAAGTTTATGCCTGTTATGAAAACTTTAGATGAGGTAAGATTTATCCGCCAATGCATGAAAAAGGTAAAATCTATCCGAAATGAACATTTTGACAATATATATATGTCTCAGGAACGTATTTTTGACATGATTCTGTGCTCAAGGGCTAAAAAAGTAAACCCCGAGGCTCGTTGCTATGATATAGAAGAGGATGCTTATTATTCTATAAATGAAAAGTATAATGCCGATGACTATGTCCATATTGAAAGCAAGAGGAGAAAGCGTCACAAATTTTTGGTTTCTTTGTTGCTTTTGGGTTATCCATATAATTATAAGGAATCCGGTTATTGTTATGGCATGAGCCGCGAATATGATGGCGCAAATCTTTTGTTTCCCCATCTTGCAAGAAGAGAGCTTGCCGGAAAAGAACTTATTGAGGTTACGAGGGACGAGCTTGCTGCGGGAATTGATGCAATATATTCAGATATCAATACCGAATATCCGAAGAGTGAAAAATATACTCTGTTTTTCTTTGACCTTATGAATAGATATAAAAATCCCGAAAAGGTAAAGGAGATAGTTAAGGAAATAATCAGAGTCTCTGCCGAAGAGGGAAGAACGGTTCTTTTTAAATACCATCCAAGAGAAACCGAAAAGTTTACCGATATTGACGGGGCTTTCGAGATCTCCCATATTATACCTGCGGAAAAGGTACTTTATGATCTTTGCGGAACTGATACCGTAGTTATGGGAAATGCTACCACTTCATGTATAGTTGCGGCAAAGCTGGGATTTGATGTGATATCAATATGTAAGCTTGAATTTCCGACTAATGTAAAAATACATGATACAATGAAAAAAATAGGTATCTCATGTATAGAAGATACCTGTCAAATAAGAGATATTATGAAAAAGGAGAATTGAAATGAGTGTAACAGCAGTAATTCCGGTAAGAGAAGGAAGCAGAAGACTGAAAAACAAAAACATTGCCCCCTTTGCGGGAACGAACCTTTTGATAAATAAGATCGAGCAGCTGAAAAAAGTTCCGGAGATAGACAATATTGTTGTTTCTTCGGATTCTGAGCTTATGCTTCAGATGGGTGAATCTCAAGGGGTTATGACACACAGAAGAGCACTTGAATTTTGCGATGAAAAAACCAAAACATTTGGCGAAGTTGTTGCGCATATATGCTCCAATGTTCCCGGCGACCATATCGTTTGGGCAACTTGTACCGCCCCACTCGTTTTTCCGAAGCATTATAGCGAGGCAATAAAGCTTTATTATGAGGCTCTTGAAAATGGGCATGATTCACTTGTTTCAATGGAGCAATTTAAGAGATATCTTTGGGATGATAACGGTCCTGTCAACTATGAGCTCGGTCTTAAGCACGTTCCGTCTCAGCAGTTACCTCCCCTTTATTTCTGCACTGACGGTATTCTTATCGCTCCCCGTGAAAAGATGATCGAATGGAATTATTTCCACGGAACAAATCCTTATAGATATATCCTTGATAAGCGTACAAGCATTGATATTGATGACGGACTTGATCTGGCTTGTGCCCGTGCTTGGCTTGATATGGATGAGAGCGTTTCTCAGATTGATCCTTATATGAAAAAGTGATTTATATATGTCTGAAAAGTTTTATAGTTGTTAAGTCCAAATATGAAACTTGATATGCAGAAATCATATAAGAATATTGGTTTTACTCTAAATGACAATTGCGTGATTTACAAACAGGTTTGGCGTTTATAGAAAATAAACACAAAGGAGTATTATATGGCTATTATAAGAAAAGAAAATATTGATGATCAAGTTTTGCGTCGTCTTCAATTTACGCAAATAGAAATACTTGACGAGATTGTAAGAATTTGCGAAAACCACGGGCTTCATTACTATCTTGTTGGAGGAACTCTTTTGGGGGCAATACGACACCAAGGGTTTATCCCGTGGGATGATGATCTGGACATTGCAATGCCGAGACAGGATTACATAAAATTTTGTGAATTGTGCAAAACACAGCTGGATTCAAAATATTTTCTTCATAATATAGTATCTGATGAAAAATATTGGTTGATTTTTGCTAAGATTCGTAAAAAAGGTACTGTAATTAACGAGGAAGCTGTGAAGAATATTGATGTAGAAAAAGGTATTTATGTTGATATTTTTCCATTTGATGATGCTCCGAAGGAAAAAAAGTATTTTAGGACAAAAATTATAAAAATACTTTCAAATGTTATTTATGTAAAACGAGGAATTTTTATGAATTACTCGAAAAAACAAAAGGCTTTTGCCAATATCCTTCAACCTTTTTCAATTAAGTTCCTTACGGGTGTACAACATAAATTGATGATGTGGCATTCAAATAAGAACTCACCGTATTATATCAATTACGGAAGCAATTATGATACGGTGAAACAGACAATTCCAAAGGATAAATATGAGCCATATAAGCTTGCAGATTTTGAGGGCAAGCAATACAGAATTCCAAATGATTATGATTATGTGCTAAAACGAATTTATAATAATTATATGGAACTGCCGCCGGTTGAAAAACGAGTTTTTAGACATAAACCGGAATATATTGATTTTGGAGAATAAAATGAAAAAGTATAAAGTTGGATATACTACCGGTGTTTTTGATATGTTTCATATCGGACATCTAAATATTCTTAAACGAGCTAAAGAACAGTGTGAATACTTGATAGTAGGCGTTTCCACAGATGAAGTCGTAATGGAATATAAAAATAAGGCGCCTGTAATTTCATATGATGAGCGAGTCGCAATCGTTGAGGCAATTCGCTATGTTGATCGTGTTGTTCCGCAAAATTCTATGGACAAGGTTGCCGCACATAAGGAATTAAAATACGATGTTCTTTTTCATGGAAGTGATTGGAAGGGCAGTGATATGTATAATAAGCTTGTTGCCGAGCTTGCTGAACTCGGAGTGGATGTTGTGTTTTTGCCACATACGGATGGAATCAGCTCTTCACTTTTAACAGATTTCGTAAAAAAACGTTTAAATTGAAATTTATTGTTATAGAACATTGTCTTGTCATAGGAGATTTTTTATATGAAAATACTTATAACGGGTGCTGCGGGATTTGTTGGTAAAAATCTTGTGTCGGCGCTTAAAAACGTAAGAGACGGCAAGGACAGGACACGTCCTGCGCTCTGCATTGAAGAAATATTCGAATATGATGTCGACTCGCCTGCTTCACTTCTTGATGAGGCTTGCGAGGCGGCAGATTTCGTATTCAATCTTGCGGGGGTGAACCGTCCGCAAAATGTTGAGGAGTTTATGCAGGGCAATTTCGGCTTTGCTTCGATGCTTCTTGAAACGCTCAAAAAGCACGGCAACAAATGCCCTGTTATGATCTCGTCCTCAATTCAGGCTACCTGCATCGGACGCTATGACAGCGACTATGGCAGAAGCAAGAAGGCGGGGGAGGAGCTTATCTTCGCATATGGCGAGGAGACAGGCGCAAAGGTGCTTGTTTACCGTTTCCCCAATCTTTTCGGAAAATGGTGCAGACCCAATTACAACAGTGCTGTTGCCACATTCTGCAACAATATCGCAAATGACTTGCCGATAACGGTAAATGACCCGACAGTTCAGCTTGAGTTGCTTTATATCGACGATCTTGTCTCGGAAATGCTCGATGCCCTTGAGGGCAGGGAGCATAGATGCACCTTTGATGGTATAAACACTGTTCTTTGTGATGACGGAAAATACTGTGCTGCGCCAATTACTCACAAGGTGACCCTTGGCGAGATAGTGGAGCTTCTTGAAGCCTTTAAGGCGCAGACGAGCACTCTCGTAATGCCCGAAATTCCCTATAATTCCTTTGCAAAGAAGCTTTACAGCACATATCTTTCATATTTGCCAAAGGAAAAGGCTTCTTTCTCTCTCAAAATGAATGTGGATGACAGAGGAAGCTTTACGGAACTGCTCAAAACCGAAAAATGCGGACAGTTTTCTGTCAACATTTCAAAGCCGGGCATCACAAAGGGACAGCATTGGCATAATACCAAGTGGGAATTTTTCATTGTTGTAAGCGGAAAAGGGCTTATTCAGCAGAGAAAGATCGGTTCGGATGAGGTTCTTAATTTTGAGGTTTCGGGAGATAAGATCGAAGCGGTACATATGCTTCCGGGTTATACTCATAATATTATAAATCTTTCTGATAGTGAAAATCTTGTAACAGTGATGTGGGCAAACGAGCAGTTTGACCCCGCTCACCCCGACACATTTTTTGAGGTGGTAGAATAACCTACTTTCTTTAAAAAGAAAGTAGGCAAAGAAATTTTCAAAAAGGGAGTTGCTATAGATATGAATATGAAATTAGACTACAGCGATATAAAATTTAAGGATAACGGAAAGCTGAAGCTTCTCATTATTGTCGGAACACGCCCCGAGATCATTCGTCTTGCGGCTGTTATTAACAAATGCAGAAAGTATTTTGATACAATTCTTGCGCACACCGGTCAGAACTATGATTATAACCTTAACGGTGTATTTTTTAAGGATCTGAAGCTTGC
>CAYPKQ010000146.1:0-6437 GCA_964411355.1 uncultured Lachnospiraceae bacterium | reverse complement strand
CCGTAAGGCGTAGTCGAACCCGTAGGGCAATGCGAAGCATTGGGGTATAATTTCACCATTGTAACTCATCGATAAATTACTGTTTGAAAGAGATATAAATAGGCTCGCCCCATGAGAGAGCTGTCAGCGAAGCTGACTGAGAGGGCAATATGTGTTATTCTACAAACCCTCTCCGTCACGCTAAAGCGTGCCACCTCTCCCAGAGTGAGAGGCTCTCTTTCGTCCTCGAAAACCGTTCGTTAAATTACTGCTTGAAACTCCTTAAAGAGTCTTAACGAACTCCTCAATTCTATCAAGAGCCTGGTCGATATGCTTTATGGAATAGGCATAGGAAATTCTGGCAAAGCCCTCACCGGTCTCACCGAATGCTGTTCCGGGAACTATGGCGCATTTATATTTCTCAAGCAATCTTTCGCAAAAATTCTCGCTTGAGAGTCCGAATTTTCCGATATTGGGAAAAGCATAAAACGCCCCCTCCGGCTCAAAACATTCAATTCCCATCTTTGCAAATCTCTTAAGCAGATATTTTCTGCGGCGGTCATATTCCTCCTTCATCATCTCTATGTCCTCATCTCCGTTTTTAACCGCTTCAAGTGCCGAAAACTGGCTCGTTGTTGGGGCGCACATGATAACATACTGATGAAGCTTCAACATCTGTTTTGCAAGAGGCTCGGGAGCGGCAATATATCCCATTCTCCAGCCCGTCATGGCATAGCTCTTGGAAAATCCACTTGCGATTATCGTTCTCTCGTGCATATCCTCGATATTCGCTATCGAAAAATGCTTTCTGCCGTAAGTAAGCTCGGAATAGATCTCGTCCGAAAGCACAACTATGTTTGTTCCGCGAAGAACCTCCGCAAGTCCGCACAGCTCATCCTCGGTAAGTATAGCCCCCGTAGGATTATTGGGATAAGCAAGAATGAGCATCTTGGTTTTTGGAGTTATAAGTGCCTTCAGATCCTCGGGTGTGACCTTAAAATTGTTTTTCGCTTTGGTCTCAAGGATAACGGGAACACCGCCCGCAAGGCGCACGCACGGTTCATAGCAAACAAAGCAAGGAGTCGGGATTATGACCTCGTCTCCCGCTTCAACACAGGCTCTTATGGCAAGATCTATCGCCTCAGAGCCGCCAACGGTAACTATGACCTCGCTTATACCGTCATATTTCAGCGAAAAACGGCGGTCAAGGTATTTTGATATCTCGCATCTGAGCTCGGGAAGTCCCGCATTTGACGTATAATATGTCTTACCATCCTTTAAGCTGTCGATTCCGGCCTCCCTTATATGCCAGGGGGTTACAAAATCGGGCTGACCGACGGTAAGACCCACAACATCCTCTCTCCCCTGCAAAAGATCAAAAAATTTTCTGATCCCCGAGGGCTTCATATCTGTAACGGTACTCGACAGCACCTTGGTATAATCAAACATTATAATTCTCCTCTGATATCAGCATCGGGAACTCTGTATTCAACGCCCTTGTCCTTATATTTACGAAGAACAAAGTGTGTTGAGCAGGACATAACATCCTCCAGAGTTGAAAGCTTATGTGTGACAAAATATGCCACCTCGCGCAAGGTTTTGCCCTCTATAAGAACAGCAAGATCAAAAACTCCGCTCATAAGATAAACGCTCTGCACCTCGGGATATTGACTGATGGTTCTTGCCACCTTATCATATCCGAAATCATGCTTTGGTGTTATCTTGACTTCAATAAATGCGCTGACGTATTCTCTGTCAGTCTTATCCCAGTCAACAAGTGCCTTATAGCCGAGAATAACTCCATCCTTTTCATATTTATCTATGGTAGCCCTGAGCTCATCCTCGCTTCTGTCGCACATGGCGGCAAGTTGCTCAACTGTATAGGTTGCGTTCTCTTCAAGCAAATTAAGTATCTTATCCATGATCCTTCTCCTTATTTAATTCTCTTTACGATATTATCATATGTCAAGCCATATTTTTCCGCTATATCTCTTGCATAGCTCTTTCCGTCCGGTTTTGCACGGACTATCTTAAAGGAGCGTTTTCCGTCATATATTCCCGCAACGAGGGTGTCGATATGTCCGCCGCCCTCTTTCAGGCTTCTCTCATTTATATGGTCGATCTCTGCGGCAAGCTCATGAAGATGGGTTGAGAAAAGGCAACGGCATCTGTATTTTGCAAGTCCTGAAAGCACCTCTGCGGCAATATAGGAGGCCTCATAAGAGCCGGTGGACGAAAGCGACTCGTCAAGAAGAACAAGACTGTTCCTTGTTATCTTATCGAAAATTCCCATAAGTCTTGCACATTCCTCGCCAAGCCGTCCCTTATCAATGGTATCCTCGGAGCCTGTGGGGAAATGCGTGAAAATTCCGTCAACGGGGCTTATCACAGCTTCGGACGCAGGAACGAACATTCCAAGCTGCATCATAACCTGAGCAAGACCGATGGCGCAGGTAACAACACTCTTTCCGCCACGGTTGGGCCCCGTCAGCACAAAGATAGATGCATCCTCGTCAAATTCTATATCGTTTGGAACCACCTCGTCCTCGATTTTCAGCGCAACGCAGGGATTATAAAGATCCTTTGCAATAAACTTGCCCTCCTCCATCGGCACGATATCGGGAGTTATAAGCTTGCAGCCCTTTGCGAGAAGTGCGCGCATCATTCCCGTTGCCTTGCCTATAAATTCTATCTCCGGCATGAGATTGAGAAGAAAATCGGTGTTTTCAAGAACATATGTCTGCACTATCTTCTTCCATGAACGAAGGGATGATTTATAAACGTCGTTTATAGCAGAATTAAAAGCAAGCGAAAGTGCCGTTTTCTGATTTTCGTTCTGTTTTTTGCCAAAGGGAACAAGACCGGCAATGCAGGTATATCCGTCATTTTTCTGACCTATATGCAATATCTTATCAAGAACGTCTCCCGAACGGAATTTTTCCGCATTGATTGAAAGAACTCCCGCCTCGGTTGCACGGAGCTGTGCGTCGAGGTTAACTCCGATAGTAACGGATTTAATTTCTCTTACTCTGTTTGTCAGCTCATTCAGCTTAACATTCAGCTCTTTGTAATAATCGCTCTCCGCAAGCTCGTATATTCTCTCCGCAAGGGTAGTAAAAGCCTCACTCTTAAGCTCACCTCTGAGCGGAACGAGATGGCGACGGAGAAGATCGACGCTTGAAATATAAAGCTCGATCTCTGTTATGCACATAAGATAATCCTCTGCATTTCCGCTATCCGCTTCAAGGCGGCGGAGCTCACCAATATCCGAGAGGATCGGAATGACGGAATTCAGCATTTTGCCAAGCTCTTCATGGTCAAGCATATCGCTGAACATCTCGCGGCGGTAATTCATAACAGAGGGGGACATTGTTAGAAATTCGTTTAAATTTCTGCTTTCCGTATCAAGGAATTCAAGAAAACCAAGCTCCGAGAGCTCATCCATGCTGACACACGGAACACCTTTTCCCGAATAGTGTTCAGCTTCCTCTGAAGTTGACGGATAAAGCAAACTGAAATTTTTAAGATCGTTCATTTTAATCTCCGTAAAAGTATATTACACTACATTATAACTCATTTCTTTTCTTTTTGCAATATTATTTTTAAAAAGTATTGTATTTGTTTGTGAATTTTCGCTTACTCCTTGAAAAAATGGGGGTTTTGTGGTAAAGTTAAACTGAAAAAATATTATCAGGAGTGTGATATATTATGAAAAAATTTATGGATGAAAAATTTCTGCTCTCAAATAAATGCGCAGAAGTCCTCTATGAAAACTATGCTTCAAAAATGCCCATCATCGACTACCATTGCCATCTTCCCGTAAAGGAAATTGCCGACAACGTAAGCTATTCCAACATCACCGAGCTTTGGCTTGCCGCAGACCACTATAAATGGAGAGCAATGCGCTCCTGCGGTGTTGATGAAAAATATATCACGGGCGATGCTTCGGCATATGAAAAATTCCGTGAATACTGCCGCATAATGCCATCTCTTATCGGCAATCCCGTTTATCACTGGAGTCACCTTGAGCTTCGCCGCTATTTTGACTGTTCTCTTACGATAAACGAAAAGAACTGCGACGAGATCTGGAAGATAACCGCAGAAAAGCTTCAAAATCCAGACATGAGCGCAAGAAGCCTCATCGAAAAGAGCAACTGCGTTCTCCTCTGCACAACTGACGATCCCGCAGATTCTCTTGAATATCATAAGCAGATAGCAGATGACAAGAGCTTTAACACTCAGGTTCTTCCCGCATTCCGCCCCGATACCGGACTTAACATTGAGCGCGCGGGCATTACCGCTTATATCGAAAAGCTCGGCAACGCAAACGGAGTTGAGATCACGGATCTTGGCAGTCTCATGGAAGCATATAAGGTTTCTCTTGACCGCTTTGCAGCCCTTGGATGCAAGACTGCGGACCACGGAATGGATGACTATATCAGCTTCAAAAAGCCCGATGAATACCATGCAGACCTTATCTTCAAAAAGGCACTTGTTTCTGACGGAAAGGACATTACCGAGGATGAGCTTACTCTCTTCAAGAGCGAGATGCTCTATTTCTTCGGCAAGCAGTATAAGGAAAGAGGCTGGGTAATGCAGCTTCATTTCGGTGTTGCAAGAAATCCCAACACAAAGATGTTTGGAGCTCTTGGCAGAGATAGCGGATATGACAATATCCACGGCAAAAACTGCACAAGAGACCTTGGTTATCTCCTTGATTATCTGAACACAAGCGATGCACTCCCCAGAACAGTTCTCTATTCCATAAATCCCGCAGATAATGAAGCTATCGGAGCTCTCATCGGATCATTCCAGGGCTCGGGAGACTATATGCCAACCGTTATGCAGGGCAGTGCCTGGTGGTTTAATGACAATATCGACGGCATGAGAAATCAGATGCGCTCGCTTGCAAATCTCAGCGCATTCGGACGCTTCCTCGGTATGCTCACCGACTCCAGAAGCTTTACCTCTTATCCGAGGCATGAATATTTCCGCAGAATACTTTGCGATATCGTTGGAGGATGGGTTGAAGAAGGACTTTACCCCGAAGAATATGAGGAGCTTGCACAGCTCATCTGCGATATCTGCTATAATAATGCCAAGAACTTCTTTGGCTTCGAGCTGAAGTAATAAGATCAAAAGGAGCTATCCTCATGAAACAATATCTCTTGCCCGAAAAAGGTAATTTTTACAAGGCCAATCTTCATAGGCACACCGTTATCTCGGATGGTACTCTCACCCCAGAAGAGGTAAAGAAAGCATATCTGGAAAAAGGCTTTTCCATCGTCGCATATACAGACCACGAAATGATTGTTGATCACAGTGATCTTGAGGACGAAAATTTTCTTCCAATAACCGCATATGAGCTTTCTCTGAACGGAACGGGAGACCTGCGTTTTGGCACGAATGTCCCTACATATCACATCAATTTCTATGCCAAGGACAAGCATAATGCAGTCCTTCCCTGCTTTAATGAGGATTATATCTGGGCGCCGAATTCAAGAGCTTATATCACGGAAGATATGCGAAAAACAAAGTTTGAATTCAAATACACCGTTGATTGCGTGAATTACATAATCAAAAAAGTCACCGAGGCGGGTTTTCTCGCTTGCTATAATCACCCTGTATGGTCAATGCATTCTTATCCCGATTATGCTCCGCTCAAAGGGCTTTGGGGCGTTGAATGGCACAACCATGCATCGGTCTGCGGCGGTTACCCCGACACAATCCAGCCCTATGATGATCTTTTGAAGCTTGGCACACGTCTTTGCCCCATTGCGGCGGATGATGCGCATTCACTTCATGCCGCTTTTGGCGGATGGGTAATGGTCAAGGCTGAAAAGCTGGAATACTGCACCGTTATGGGCGCACTTGAGCGCGGAGAGCTTTATTCCTCAACGGGACCCGAGATAAAGGAGCTTTATATTGAGGATGGAATTGTACACATCGAGACCGGAGAGGTGCGAGAAATAATGCTCACCACCGAACGCCGTGTTGCCTCAAGAAAAATCGGTGAAAAAATAACCACCGCAGAGTTTGACCTAAACAAATATCTGAAGGAAACGAAGGAAAAAACCGATATAGACGAGGAAAAGGCTTATTTCAGACTCACGGTTACCGATCACGAGGGATATGTTGCCCACACAAGAGCGTATTTTGTGGATGAATTGAAATAACAAGGGAGAGGCTGATTTCAGCCTCTTCGCTTTTATATTCACCACAGCATAATGCCGAAACCAACCGAACGTGTCATCCTGATAGGTGCGAAGGAAGGCGAGCAAGCTCGCCGTCGAGTTTAGACGGCGGCTAAACACCGCCGTTTGCTTCGCAAAACACCAAACATCGCAGTTACTTACTGTTTAGCGCCTCATGCCGGCGGGGCACTTACTTTGCCCCGATGCAAAAGGAAGGCGAGCAAGCTCGCCGTCGAGTTTAGACGGCGGATAAACACCGCCGTT
>CAYPKQ010000145.1:0-6476 GCA_964411355.1 uncultured Lachnospiraceae bacterium | reverse complement strand
CATACTATCTTTTTTGCATTTAATCTTTCGCCCAGAAGAAAGGGAGATGCGATGATGACGAATATGGGTGCCGCATAATAGCAGAGAGTTGCGGTTGCAACCGAGGTGTAATTATACGCTTCAAAAAGAAGAATCCAATTAAAGCCGATAAGCGCACCCGAAATGATGAGAAGCAGGAGTTTTTTGCCCACTGCGGCAAAATCGAAGCGTTTTTTGCCGAGAAGCATCACCAAAATCAGAAAAGCTGCGCCGATAAAGCCGCGGGTCATTGCCAAAAATCCCGATGGAAAGGGTATATATTTTCTGAAAATTCCAATAGTACCGAATATGGTCATAGACGAGATAAGTCCAATTCTCGCCAAGGTCTGTTCTTTTTTCATTGTTTAACTTAACTCCTTGTGTTTTCTTTCAAAGCACGAAATTCTCTTGGCAGAAGCCCCGAATATGCTTTAAAAGTCTTTGTGAAATAAGACTGATTATCATATCCGCATAAAGCGGCAACGTCTCCAACCGAAGCATCGGAGGAACGCAGCAATCTTTTTGCATATTCGCATCGCAAAATGTTGATATATTTTACAACGGTATGACCGGTATAGCGCTTAAATTCTCGGAGAAAATGATATTTGCTGATGCCGGCCTTTTTTGCGATATTCTCAAGGGACAGCTCTTTAGTAAAATTATTATTGATGAATTCAAGTCCCATTTTTATGGAGTCTGCGCCGCTGTTATCCTTTGCTTTTTCGCTCTTTTCCGCATGATTCCTGCAAAGATAAGTCAAAAGCGCAAGAGCACAGTATCTTGCCGCAGGGATATAATAATCATCGCCACCCGAAAATTCGGATATCACTTTTTCTACAAGCTTTTTTACTTCTTCGTCCCCAATTTTGTTTTTGAATTTTATCTTTTCTATGTCGATGCCGTTTTCAAGGCAAAACCGAGAGCCGATTATAAAGCAATGATATCTTATTTCCGAGTAGGTGCTTACCCTATGAACCTCGTTTGAATTGATGATCACGGTGTCGCCCGCCGATATGGCGTATTCGCGGCTGTCGCAAAGCACCAAGCCCTCACCCGAAATAATTTGTAGAATTTCAAGGCTTTCATGCCAATTTCCGCCGCAAGGTTCGGATTTTTTTACCAAATCAGTGTGGTAAATAAAAGGAAGCATTGCCTTTTCCCATCTGTGCACCTCAAAAATTTCATTTATGTGAGGGGATATTTCTTCTTTCGGCTTTTGCGGCATAATAACCTCCTTAATAGCAATATTGTATCAAAACTTAGCAATATTATTGCTTGAAAAATACTTATTTTTTGTTTAAAATATAATTGTATAGGGCTGTACGACATTATTATACAGCAATATCCTCATTTTTGCAATATTGTTTTAAAAAGAAAAGGAGAAATTTTATGTACGATCTTAAGATAGGCGCAATTGTTGAGTCTTTCCGTCTTGACACATTTGACGCTATGAGAAAAGCTGCCGAAATCGGCGCACAGGGACTTCAGATGTACTGCACCGACGGCGCAAACGCTCCCGAAAATATCACCCCCGAAAGAAAAAAAGAGCTCATTAAAACCGTAAAGGATAACGGACTTGTTTTCTCAGCTATCTGCGGAGACCTTGGCCACGGCTTCGGCAATGCGGAAAAGAATCCGGCTCTTATCGAAAAATCAAAGAAGATCGTTGACCTTGCCCTTGAGCTTGGTACAAATATCGTAACCACCCATATCGGTGTTGTTCCCTCGGATAAAAATCACGAGAGATATAAGATCATGCAGGATGCTTGCCGCACTCTTGCGGAATATGCGGATAGCGTTGGCGCAAGATTTGCCGTTGAAACAGGTCCCGAAAAGAGCGGCGTGCTTCGTGATTTTCTCGATTCTCTCGGTTCAAAGGGCGTTTCTGTCAACCTCGACCCTGCAAACCTGGTTATGGTTGCGGGCGATGACCCGGTTGTGGCGGTACATAACCTTAAGGATTATATCGTCCATACCCATGCAAAGGACGGAGTTATGCTGAAGGCAACAAATCCCGAATATATCTATCATGTTGAGCCCATGCCCGAGGAGCTTCGCGGAGTTGGCTTCTACCGTGAAGTACCACTTGGAACAGGCTCGGTTGATTTCCCCAAATATATCGCCGCGCTTGATGAGATCGGATATTGCGGATTCCTCACAATCGAGCGTGAGGTCGGTGATAACCCCATTGCCGATATCAAAACCGCAGTTGACTTCCTTAAGGGAATTATCGGTTAAACAGTACTTTATCGAGGTGTGGGGAGTTTCGCCTCCGCAGAGGCGAAACTCCCTCCCCGACAAATTACTGTTTGACACCCCCACTATTGCTATGAAATTTCATCTAAAAAAGGAGAAATTAAAAATGGAAAAAATAAAAATTGGCATTATTGGAACGGGAAATATTGCAAGATCACACATAAAAAGCTATCTGCAGAACCCGAATGTTGAGCTTTATGCTTTTTGTGACATTCACGAAGGCAGACTTAATGACGCCGGAAAAGAATTCGGCATCGAAAGGCTCTATACAGATCTTGACGAAATGCTTGCCCTTCCCGAGCTTGATGCGGTCAGCGTTACTACCTGGAACAGCGAGCATGCGCCCTGCGCTATAAAGGCTCTTAACGCAGGCAAGCACGTTCTATGCGAGAAGCCCATGGCAACCACGGTTGAGGACGCTGTTGCCATGAAGGAGGCTGCCGAGAGAAACGGTAAGCTCCTTATGATAGGCTTCGTTCGCCGCTTCGGCAACGATATGAAGCTCATTCGTGATTTCAACGATTCAGGCTATTTCGGAGACATTTACTATACAAAGGCGACCTACATACGCCGCAACGGCAACCCCATGGGTTGGTTCGGTGATAAGAGCAGAAGCGGCGGCGGGCCTCTTATTGACCTTGGAGTTCACGTTATCGACTTTGTACGCTATGCTCTCGGCAATCCGAAGCCCATTTCCGTTTACGGTGCGACCTTCCGCAAGCTCGGTGCAAGAACAAATATCAAGACCCCCAAGGGATATATCAGCTTCAGCGCAACCGATAGCGACATCTGCGATGTTGAGGACCTTGCAAGCGCAATGATCCGTTTTGATAACGGTGCAGTGCTCCAGATCGAGGCTTCTTTCAGCCTTAATACAACATCGGGCAGGGGCGATATCGAGTTTTACGGAACAAAGGCGGGCGTCAAGGTTGATAAAACACTTGTCTTTGCAACCGAGGTGAATGACTATCTCTCGAATGTTGAGATATGCGAGAATGCTTCCTTTGATTTTGATGCATCCTTCAAGTGCGAGACAGACCATTTTGTTGACTGCATTATTAACGGAACAAAATGTCAGAATCCTGCAGAGGACGGCATTGAGATCATGAAAATACTCAGCGCAATCTATCAGTCGGCAGAGACAGGCCACGAGGTCGTCATCGACTAAGTACAAAAAATTCAAGAAAATTTCGACAAATTTTTCCGGTGTAGTCTCTTGAAGGTTACACCGGAAAATGATAAAATAGAGGTGTAAAATGAAAATATCTGTCAGCTCATATTCATTCAGCGGTTATATACGCGAAGGAAAAATGACTCAGCTCGATACCGTTAAGGCTGCGGCGGAGCTCGGCTTCAGCGGTATTGAATTTACCCCGCTTACGCCGAATCTCTCCCCCACAAAGGAGGAAAAGCTCGATTATGCAAGAAAGATAAAGGCAGAGGCGGAAAAATACAGCATCGCCATTGTCGCTTACTGCATAGGCGCAAGGCTTTATAACGAGACTGAGGAAGAAAACACTGCGGCGCTTTCTGCTGTATTTGACGAGGTAGATATCGCAGCGGAGCTTGGAGCTCCCGTTATGCGCCACGATGTAACATGGAGCACGGAATTTGGCGGAAAAACGGTCAGCTTTGACCGTCAGCTGCCCTTGATTGCGGAAAACGCAAGAAAAATCACCGAATATGCGGCAAAAAAAGGAATCCGCACCTGCACCGAAAACCATGGCTTTATTGCCCAGGACAGCGATAGGGTCGAAAGACTTTATAATGCGGTGGCACATGAAAATTACGGCATTCTCGTTGATGTGGGCAATTTTGCCTGCGCTGATGAGGACTCGGTTTCGGCTGTTTCAAGGCTTGCGCCCTACGCCATCCATGTTCACGCAAAGGATTTTTATAAAACAAAATTCGGAGAGGAAAACAAAAGAGGCGGCGGGCTTGTTACAAGAGGCTGCAACATACTTCACGGATGCGTTATAGGTGAGGGCGATATCCCAACGGCACAGTGCATAGCGATTCTGAAAAAGGCGGGCTATGATGGCTATGTTTCGATAGAATATGAAGGCTTCGAGGACTGCATAGAGGCTCTCGGAAAGGGACTTTCAAATTTAAAAACATATATCCGAGGAAAAAATGAAAATAATAATTTGTAAAACATACGAGGACATTTCAAGGGCGGCGGCAGAGGAGCTTGCGGCTCTTGTAAAGGAAAATCCCGCTTCTACTTTGGGGCTCGCAACAGGCTCAACACCGGTTGGAATGTACCGTGAGCTTATAAAAAAATATGAGAACGGTGAGCTTGATCTCGGCTCTGTTACAACCTTTAATCTCGATGAATATTATCCCATTTCAAAGAAAAATGATCAGAGCTATGATTATTTTATGCGCAAAAATTTTTTTGAATATGTAAATATTGCGCCCGAGAGGATAAATATTCCGGATGGAAGTGCGGCAGACCCATGCGCAGAATGTGCGGAATACGAGAAGAAGCTGGAGGAGAACGGTGCAATTGACCTTCAGGTGCTGGGCATCGGTCAGAACGGACACATAGGCTTCAATGAGCCGGGAGATTTTCTACATTCCGAGACCCATATAACCGATCTTACCGAGAGCACCATTTCCGCAAATGCCCGTTTCTTTGAGAGCGAGGACGATGTTCCGAAAAAGGCGCTCACCATGGGAATCGGCACGATACTTAAGGCAAAGAAGATACTTCTTCTTGCAAACGGAAGATCAAAGCATGAAGCGCTCTCCGCTCTGCTTGATGATAAAATTACAACCGCCATTCCGGCAACACTTTTAAAAACACACCCAAATGTTATTTTGATTTGCGACGAGGAAGCTTATTATGGATGATTACAAGATATTGAAAAACGCTCTTGTTGACGGTGAACTTACCGATATTGTTGTGCGTGCAGGTAAGATCGTCAGCATAGGCAAAACCAGCACAACGGGAGAGTTTCTCGATATTGGGGGCAGAATGCTTTTGCCCGGTCTTGTTGATATCCATTCACATGGCTGCATCGGCGTTGATACAATGGATGCGCATCCCCTTAAAATGGCTGAAATGCGCCGCTTTATGAAGAATAACGGCATAACAACATGGCTTCCTACCACAATGACTGTGGCTATGAGCGATATTGAGGAGAAAACTTCAGAGGGGTTTCTCGATATCGGTGAGGATGGCTGTGATGTGGTCGGCTTCCACATGGAAGGACCTTACATAAACAAAAAATATAAGGGCGCACAGAATGAAGCGCATATAAAAAATCCCTCGGTGGAGGAATTTAAGCAGCTTGAGGGAATCAAAATGGTCACCATCGCTCCCGAGCTTGAGGGTAGCGAAGAGCTTATTCGCTGCTGTGCAGAAAACAACATAGTTGTTTCACTGGGACACACCGATTGTGATTTTGACTGTGCCGATAAGGCTTTTAAGGCGGGCGCAAAATGTCTCACACACACATTTAATGCAATGCCTCCCATGCTTCACCGCGCACCCGGACCCATCGGAGCGGCTCTCGTGAACGGTGGCTATGCGCAGGTGATCTGCGACGGTCAGCATATCCACAGTGCAGCAATTATGGCTCTTTACAGAATGTTTGGAGCAGAAAGAATGGTTCTCATCAGCGATTCCATGGCGGCAACAGGTCTTGGAGACGGAAATTATGTCTTTGGAGGACTTGATATAACTGTTAAGGACGGTGTTGCAAGAACCGAGAGCGGTGCTCTTGCCGGAAGCACCACGACTCTTATGGGATGCGTTAGAAAGGCGATAGAATTCGGAATTCCCGCAAAGGATGCATTCAAAATGGCATCCGAAACTCCCGCTGCTCTTCTTGGACTGAAAAAGGGTAGGATAGAGGTCGGATACGATTCACAGTTTATCGTGCTTGACGAAAATTATAACCTTTTGGATGTTCTCAATCTTAAAGGCGACCAGATTCAATAATAAGGAAAGAGGCTGAGTTTCATCCTCTCAGCGTGTCGAGAAAGGCTCGACACGCTGGGAGGCTTCGAAAAACGCCCATCAAGCGAGAGAGAAGACAGGCGTTTTGGCATATAAATTAGTAAAAAGTGAGAAAAAGGCAAAGAAGTCGGAGGGAAGGTTATCTCTCCACTTTCTTTTAGCGAATTTTTTAGATTCATGGCAGCAAATTTAAGCCTTACCCAATTTGAGACTTGGGCGAGGCCGCGGTAAGGCG
>CAYPKQ010000144.1:0-6486 GCA_964411355.1 uncultured Lachnospiraceae bacterium | reverse complement strand
TGAATAATACGATACACTTGAACAAAACGAAACTTTTTCGATAAATCTATTGCATTTTTCTCAAAAAAGGTATATAATTATCTACATCATGAAAAGGATGTGAACTTAATGAAGAAATTTGAGGGATTGCTTATCTGCTCTGACCTTGACGGAACGCTGCTTAACAATAAAAGAGTGATTTCCGAAAAAAATCTTGAAGCCATTGAATATTTCAAGAGTGAAGGCGGTTTTTTTACCTTTATCACCGGAAGAATGCCGTTTTTCGCAAAACATATGTATGAAACGGTCAAGCCGAACTGCCCTTTTGGATGCATAAACGGCGGCGGCGTTTATGACCATGTGAAAAAAGAATACACTTACACACTTGAAATCTCCCGCAACGTTGTTGAGCTTATTGAATATATTGATAATGAAATTCCCGAAATAGGAATCCAGGTCAACACCTTTGACAAAATATATTTCTGCCGTGACAACATTGCAAACGAGCATTTCAGAATGGCAACCGGAATGCCTTATATCGCAAAGCATTATAATGATATTGATGAACCGATGGCAAAAATATTATTTGTTGACCACCGAGAAGGTTTCCTTGAAAAAGTCGAGGAGCTTCTGAAGAATCATCCGAGAGCCAATGAATTCGACTTTATCCGCTCGGAAAAGACACTTTATGAAATTCTCCCCAAGGGAAGCGGCAAGGGCAATGTTTTATATAGGCTCTCTGAGCAGCTGGGAATTGATATGAAAAACACCATTGCAGTCGGAGATTATCACAACGATATTTCCATGATAAAGGCTGCGGGACTTGGAATTGCCGTTGCAAACGCACAGCCCGCCGTAAAGGAAGCTGCAGATATGGTGACTGTCAGCAACGAAGAGGACGCCATTGCAAGGATCATAAGCGATATTGACAACGGAATTATAAAGCTATGAACGGAAAAGAGTTCCTTTCAACCAACATTTTTCCAAGCAAAATAGTGCTTGCAACGAAAGTTCCGATAAATCTGCCTAAAAACGCACACACCCATGTCAACCGCCCGTCTCACGGCTTTGCTTTTCACAGAGAAGGACCGAAAGCATACCGATTTTGGGATGTAAAGGATGTAGATGTGGATGCGGACACGATAATTTACATGCCCAAGGGGTCAAGCTATAGTGTTGAAGGTATAAAGCCTACTAAATCATGTTATGCCATAAATTTTGATACTGCAGAGGAGTTTTTATGCGAGCCTTTTCTTTATAGGCCAAAAGATCCCGGAAGGTTACTCGGGCTATTTAAGGATGCAGAGCTTGCATGGCGCACAAAGCGAGCGGGATATATGGAAAAATGCGTCTCTTGTCTTTCCGAAATAATTTCAATTATGAAAAGTGACCTTACCGTAAATTATCTTTCCTCGGGTCAAAAAAGCCTTATAGCACCTGCCCTTGAATATATTTCGGAAAACTATACCACAAAAAAAATCAGCGTAAGTGAGCTTTCGGAAATGTGTTCAATAAGCGAAGTGTATCTTCGCAAGCTATTCGTTTCTGCCGTGGGAAAATCCCCCATTGCGTATATAAACCATATGAGGCTTGAAAGGAGCTTTGAGCTTCTCAAAAGCGGTGAATATAGCGTTTCAAACACCGCAAAGGAATGCGGATTTTCTGATGAATGTTATTTTAACCGAGAATTTAAGAAGCATTATGGATTTTCTCCCGGACGAATAAAAAATGAATAATTCATACAACTTTTAATTAAAATGAGCCGATTCACAAAATGTGACAAAATGTGAGTCGGCTCATTTTATAATAAAAATCATTTTTCAATTGAAATATTTCCGCACCTATAATCACAAACAACCTTTACACCGTTTGAATAGGTGGTTCTGTAAACGCCATCGGAAAGCTTTTCGTGCTTATCCATATATGCCGTAATTGTTGAACGGTAATTCTTATATTCCCTATCCATTTCGGCAATTCTCTCTGCTGCAAGCCTTGTTTTCTCTCCCTTGCCGAGAACTATATCTTCAAGACCGAGAAAATCCACATTTCCGGATTGGAAACGTGAGAAGCAATATGCGGAAGGCCTTCCTCCGTATTCATATTGTTTGAGATGATTTTCCATTCCCTTAACGGTATAATTTACAGTTTCGGTTGTGGCATTATACAGGATTATTCCATGATAGACCAATTGCCAGAGAGGAACAAATTCATCAACTATCGCCCTTTCCTTTTCACCAAGGACTTTCCAAGCGGAATAGAGTGCAAAATCAAGCAATCCTGCAGCAAAATCCATACCACCCTCGGATGAAATGCTGCCAAAGCGCACCTTTGCCTCTTCAAAAAATCTATTCATCCATTCAGTCCATTGCTTTTTATTAAGCGGATGGCGTTTGTCATAGCATTTTCTCGGTGCAATAACAGTAAGACAGTCGATATAATGCGCACCGTCTGCATCAAGCTCTGCCAGCTTATCTAAATTTGAAACAAAATAGTCAAATATTGCGGGAGGACAGAGACGATAAGGCTTTCCTGCGCTGAATGACACGGGATGGGTACTGAGATTTCCATTCTTATGGCGCATAATAATATCCTCGGAAAAAATATCGGCAATGGAATATGCATCAACAGCGTTTGTATGGAAATTAAGATAATATCCCACATCCTTTGCCTTTTTTATGAGCCTTTTAAGTCCTTCCTCGCCTCCGAATTTTTCCTCAATCGGGAAAAGCTGAGGCCATCTGCCGTCATGACCGCTTTTATTATAGCCAACAAGGCAGATATCAGCTTTGGTGACACCATGCTTTTTCAGCTCATCAATAAGCTCCTCAACATCCGAAAAGGTAGAAGCCACCTTCACTTCCGGCTCATTTTCCGGCGTTTGCTCCTCAATTTCTGGAGAAACCGGCTTCCAACCCATTCTTATTCTTATATTTACAGATTCCGAAATATAATCAAGCTTTTTGTTATCCTTAATCTTCTCGGAAAGAGGCTTACAAGCCCCTCTCTCAAGCTGATAGCGGCGGTATCTTCGTGCAATTGCGCTATAGTCCGAATCCGCATCATCTATGGGAATAATCAAAAGCTCGATTGCTTCATAGGGCATTTCACCGTCGGTATCAACATAAAGATGGCATAAATACTCATTATCGCGGCAAATCGGGACAAATTTCGAATCATATGTCATGCCGCGGCAAACAGCAAGATACGCCCTTCCCTCTTTTCTTACCCCGAATAGGCATTGTAACTGCGGTGCCGCCGATATCATCATCGAAAAGATCGCAATTTACACGTTCTGTGAAATAGGTAAGCGCCCCGCCGTTATATGAGCTTACATAATATCCCTCATCTCCCGCTTTAGCCGAAAATTCGGGCATTTCAATCTTTACCCACTGTGCTCCCGCGCCAATCTCTTCGGGAGAGACGGAAATAATGAAGCTTCCGTCTTCACAAGGCGAAATATTCCTGCGAAGCCGTGTTACATCTACTTCGCCATTCCCTATCAAAATATTAAAAAACATATAAACACCTCAAAAAATCGAGCGGAGAGACAGCCAACCGACCGTCTCTCCGCAAAAACATTAAAATCTATTAAGCAATGCTGTCATCACCGGAAAAATCCATTCCTGTGTGCTCAACCTCTATCTCACGGTACTGATCCATACCGGTTCCAGCAGGAATAAGTTTACCGATAATTACATTTTCCTTAAGACCAACAAGATGGTCGATCTTACCCTTGATAGCAGAATCGGTAAGAACCTTTGTAGTTTCCTGGAAGGAGGAAGCAGAAAGGAAAGATTCTGTCTGAAGGGCAGCCTTTGTGATACCGAGAAGCTCTCTTGTTCCCTCTGCTGCCTGAAGTGTGAGTCCCTCAGCCTTTGCTCTCTCCTCAAGAGCAAGATTTGCCTCTTCAAACTCTCCGATATCGATGAGAGAACCAACAAGAAGGTCTGTATCACCCGGATCATCGACTCTTATCTTTCTTGTCATCTGACGGGCAATTATCTCAACGTGTTTATCGTTGATATCAACCGACTGTGAACGGTAAACGCTGTGAGTTTCACGGATGATATAGTCATAAACAGCATCAAGCCCTTGGATTCTCTTAATATCAGCGGGGCTCTTTGAACCCTTTGTAAGTGCCTGACCGACAGTTACATGGTCGCCGTCATTAACAGTTATAGCCCATCCGTAAGGAATAGGATACTTAACCGGCTCGCCTGTTTCCTCGGACTGAATCACGATCTCGGTTGTATGGGTCGATTCGCTGAGTCTTGTATGCGCAACACCGCTGACCTCAGCCATTATAGCAGCCTTCTTAGGTGTTCTTGCCTCAAAGAGCTCCTCAACTCGGGGAAGACCCTGAGTAATGTCAGATCCCGCAATACCGCCGGAGTGGAAGGTTCTCATGGTAAGCTGTGTACCGGGCTCACCGATAGACTGTGCAGCAATAATACCAACTGATTCACCAACGCTGACGAGCTTACCCGATGCCAAGTCTGCACCGTAGCAGCGAGCGCAAACGCCCTGCTTTGCATGACACTGAATAAGGGTTCTGATATATACCTGCTCAATGCCTGCATCAACGATCTTCTTAACGTCCTCATCATCCATCATAACGTCATCCTCAACGAGAACCTCGCCTGTCTTGGGATGAACAACGGGACCCATTGTGAATCTACCCCAAAGTCTGTCGCGAAGAGGCTCGATAACATTGCCTTCTTCATTGCAGATATCGCTTACCCAAGCACCCTTTGTTGTATCGCATTTATCTTCCTTAACGATAACCTCCTGAGAAACGTCAACAAGACGTCTTGTAAGGTAACCTGAGTCCGCAGTACGGAGTGCCGTATCGGAAAGTGACTTACGGGAGGATTTAGCACCCATAAAGTACTCAAAGATCTTCATACCTTCACGGAAGTTAGATCTGATCGGGATCTCCATGGTCTTACCTGTTGCCGAGAACATGAGTCCTCGCATACCTGCAAGCTGTCTCATCTGTGCCATAGAACCACGGGCACCCGAATCACTCATGATCTTGATAGGATTATAGCGGCTAAGGCTCTTCTGAAGCTCGCCGGTAACTGCATTTGTGGTATTATCCCAAACAGCGATAACGGACTTATATCTTTCCTCTTCGGAAAGCTCACCCATCATATAGTGCTCGGAAATTTCCTCAACCTGCTTTTCTGCCTCCGCAAGAATAGCCTTCTTTTCCGGAGGAACCGTCATATCGTAAACGGAAATTGAGAAAGCAGCTCTTGTGGAATATTTATAGCCCATTTCCTTGATATGGTCAAGAACCTCTGCTGTAACTGAGAAGCCATGGTACTTGATACATCTGTCGATGATCTGACCAAGCTGCTTTTTACCTGTTACGAACATGATCTCAAGATCAAACATATTCTCTTCGTTTCTCTCAACGAAGCCAAGATCCTGAGGAAGAGGACGGTTGAAGATAAGACGACCGAGAGTGGCATCAATGATCTTTGACTTCTTAACGCCATCGATCTCTTTTTCCATTCTTATCTTGATCTTTGCATGAATACCGAGCTGTCCGTTTGCATAGGCCATCATAGCCTCGTCAAAGTCACGGAAAACTCTGCCCTCACCGGGCTCGCCGTCCTTTTCCATGGTCAAGTAGTAAGAACCGAGGACCATGTCCTGAGAAGGAACGGTAACTGCTCGTCCGTCACTGGGCTTAAGCAGGTTGTTTGCGGAAAGCATAAGGAATCTTGCCTCTGCCTGAGCCTCTGCGGAAAGCGGAACGTGTACAGGCATCTGGTCACCGTCAAAGTCCGCATTAAACGCAGTACAAACGAGAGGATGGAGCTTGATAGCTCTGCCGTCAACAAGAACGGGCTCGAATGCCTGGATAGAAAGCCTATGAAGTGTAGGCGCACGGTTAAGAAGCACGGGGTGCTCCTTGATAACATTTTCGAGAGCATCCCAAACCTCGGGGAAAACTCTGTCTATCTTTCTCTGTGCGTCTCTTACATTTGTAGCCTTCTGCATCTCAACAAGTCTCTTAACAACGAAGGGCTTGAAGAGCTCGAGAGCCATCTCACGGGGCAGACCGCACTGATAGATCTTAAGATTAGGACCAACGACGATAACAGAACGTCCGGAATAGTCAACACGCTTACCGAGAAGGTTCTGACGGAAGCGTCCCTGCTTACCTCTGAGCATCTCGGAAAGAGACTTGAGAGGTCTGTTGCTGGGTCCTGTTACGGGCTTTCCGCGGCGGCCGTTGTCGATAAGTGCGTCAACAGCCTCCTGGAGCATTCTCTTCTCGTTACGGATAACGATCTCGGGAGTTCTGATCTCCTGGAGCTTCTTAAGACGGTTATTTCTTGCAATAACTCTGCGGTAAAGCTCGTTGATATCGGAGGAAGCAAAGCGACCGCCGTCAAGCTGAACCATAGGACGTATCTCCGGAGGGATAACGGGAAGAACATCAAGTATCATCCAGTCAACATTATTTCCCGACTTTCTGAAGGACTCGATAAC
>CAYPKQ010000143.1:0-6491 GCA_964411355.1 uncultured Lachnospiraceae bacterium | reverse complement strand
AGCAGTAAAAAGAGCGGAGAGGACACCACCTTGCTATGCAGGGTTTTCAAATTCCTCTTTACACGGCTCGGCGGGATCTTATTTAAAATATGAAGGGGCTATGTCATTTAGCCCCTATCGTTTTGGTATGATTTTTTGAGTGTAGCGCATGAGGACGCTGTCAGGGAAGGTTTTGGTCAAGTTTTTTCAAAAGCTTGTGCTGCTCAAGCGCGCGTGCGCTTGACCCTGCGACCTTTAAAAAGAGGTCGATCAAAACTTTACCCGACAGTGCCTGTGGTAACTTTTCACTAAATTAAAATTTTTCTATATTTTCAGCGGAAAAAGCAATATATCGCAGATTTGAGATGGCTTCAAGGCAGCGATTTTTTGTTCCATAGCCCTCGCCCTCGGCAATTATACTTCCGTTTTTTGCTTTCACATAAAAATTATAAGCACCATCGCTTGCCACAAGCTCTATCTTGGGGCAGCAAATTTTTTTTGCTTCGTTTTCCGAAAAGCAGTCGGTTTTGTCCTCAATGGGAGCATCCGAATTTATCCTAAGGCTTGCGATACCCTTTTTGCAAACTCCCGGAGTTTTATATTTTCCGCTTCTGGCGATCACTTTGCCGCCTAGGGTCATAAGGCAAAATGAAAATTCATCTGCGCCGTTTTTCGTTATTTCATAACGTCCGCTTGCCATCTTTGTTTTGTCTCCTTTTTATTGCCTGTCAATGGTTATAACGGCAAAATAATTTCCTTCCATACTCCTTACCTTGTCATTTATCAGCGCACTTATAGCCTCGTCGCTTTCCTTTACTTCAAAGGGAACCACAACATCAAAAATAAGGTTGATATGAGTTGTTCCGGGGACTATTCTGAAATCGTGAATATTCATCCTTTCATCGATGGCGGCTGCTATTGAATGTACCTTTTCCTTCAGCTCGTCTGTAATGGGATCACCCACCGCAACGGGATCAAGATGAATACTGCATTGAATGCCGAGCTTTTCAAAAATTTCCCGCTCTATATTATCTATGGCATCGTGAGAGACATAGATATCAGCACCGCCGTCAACCTCAACATGGATCGTCATAAAAAATCTTCCGGGACCGTAGTTATGCATCACGAGATCGTGGATTCCAACGCTTTCGGGATGCGAGTAGATGATCTCTTTTACCTTTTCGACGGTTTCCGCATCGGGAGAAGTGCCGAGAATTGAATCCATTGCCTCTCTGAATACACCAATGCCCGCTCTTATGATTATCACCGCAACTATAACGCCCATATAAGCATCAAGCTCAAAATCCGTAAAGCGGTAAATGACGGTTGCAGCAAGCACGGCACCCGTAGCAATGGAATCCGAAAGTGAATCTGCCGCTGTTGCTCGCATAACGGAGGAATTTATCTTTTTGCCGAGGCTTCGGTTAAAGAGAAAGAGCCAGAGCTTTCCGAGAATAGAGAGAGAAAGAACTATTATCGCCGCTATATTTGGGTCTGTTTTCTCGCCGCCGAAGAATATTTTTACCGCCGAATCCTTCATAAGAGTTATACCGATGAAGAGAATGATAAATGAGACTATCATTGAGGCGATATATTCTATTCTCGCATGACCGAAGGGGTGCTCTCTGTCGGCGGGCTTTGAGGAAATTTTAAAGCTGATAAGGGAGATGACGGAAGAAAGAGCGTCCGAAAGATTATTGACCGCATCTGCCGTTATGGCAATGGAGGATGTCAAAAGACCTATGGCGATCTTGCCCGCAAAGAGCAGAAAATTGACAATTATTCCCACAATGCCGGAGAGAATTCCGTATGCGGTACGAATCTTTATATCGCCCGTGTTTTCACGGTCCTTTATAAATAATCTGCAAAGAAGTGCTGTCATTATTTTGTCCTTTTCGCAAGCTCATTTTCGATCATTTCATTTATAGAAGCACGAAGCGAAATGAGATATTCGTTCCCAAGGGGATAATTGCTGAAATCTATGCTGCCGTCCTTATCAATAAGGGCGAGAACGGCATCTTTTCCGCAAAGCTCCTCGCATTTTTTAAGTGCTCTGATATCATAGAACACCTCGGAGAAGACCGCAAGACGAAGCGATTCAACGGGCTTTCCGTCAGAGCCGGGATAAACCACAAAGGTGTCTCCCGAATTTACCCATCCGCCTCCGCTCATATCTGTATAGGGATTTAAGAGGTTTCTTGAGCCCTGGTCATAGTAGAAATTAAATGCCCATTGCAAAAAGCCCTTAATTCCGTATTTATACATAAGTACGCCGAGAATTCTGTTTCTCGAGGAAGGATAGCATATCATTCTGTTTGGCGATTTTCCCTCCCAGCAGCAACAATAATATGTCCAGCGCTCGGGAATATCAAGAGGAAGGAAATCTGCCATATACACGTCTGAAGGAACTGGGGTTTCCATAAGTCCAAGCTCGAAAAATTCCTTATGTGAGCAAGCATCAACGGTCTTAAGACCGTCAAGAAGTGACGCGACCACATTTTTTGCCGCCTTATATCCCTCGAGAGTTTCAAGGGTAGGCTCATCCGAAATATGGAAGATGCAATTTTCGGTAATTCCAAGCTCGTCAAGATGTGCTCTCAGCGCGGGGATGAAGCGGCCGAGGAATCGGGGATATTCGCCCTCGGTTCCGGGAGTATCCCAGCCGAAGATTCGCTTTTCCTCGGTGATTCCGTTTTCCGTAACCTTTGCCACGACCTTTGGCGCGTATTTTGCACCCCACTGGGAGAAGATATGAGACATTTCAAAATATTTAACGCCCTTTTTGCGGCAGAGGTCGATATATCTGTCAAGAAGCTCGAAGCCAAAGGTATATTCACCATTAGAGACAGTTATATCCACAAGCTGGACCGTTTTTCTGTATGTGCCTATCTTGGTATCAAGAGGCGGTGTCAGAACGGGGGTGAGAATGGTATTTATGCCGTTTTTCACAGCACATTCGATATAGTCACCGATTATTTCAAAATGTCTCTCGGAATAGATGGGAACATTATAATAATCTGCAAGGCAGTCAACATGGAACCAGTTTGTGCATATATGCTCTTCATCGGGAAGGTTCGCCCCGATGATTTTTATTTCGATGCTGTCGCCCCCTATTACCTCGTCTTTGCAAATTATGTCAAAGGAAGCCTTGTAAACTCCCGCTTTGCATCCCACAGGGATTTCCGCATCGCACCAGATAGAGATAAGATCTCCCCCTGCGCGCAAAATATTGTCTTCGGGCATTTTTTCCAGAATATCAGGATATACCTTATCGGGGTGACCGAGGAAGGCATCTGTGCCTCTTGAGGGGTCGTTCAGATATGTGTCAAAGGAAGCATATACGTATTTTACCTGTCTCATTCGAAGGTCGGGCAGGTCGGTTTTTTCTCTTATGGAAAATTCACCGTTAAAGGCGGTCACATCCTCAAAACCAAGGAGGAGCTGAAAATTTATTCTCTCACCGCCAAGACCCGAAAGGGTGCTAAGGCGCACATAATCCTTTGGTGAAAGATCATGTCTGCATTTTTCAAGAGAGGAAACTATATTGGTTAAAATTTTCATAATATATCTCCGTTTGTTTTTTCTTATTATAACATTTATACGCTTTAAAGTCAACACAAATGCAAAAAAATGGGAAATTCGTCCTGTTTATTTGCCTATTATTCTATCGGTTTCAGCCCTCTCCGTCGCACTAAAGCGTGCCGCCTATACCGGAGGGCGAGGCTTTTCATTCTCAGTACGCATATAAACAGTAATTTAGCGAACTGTAGGATACCGATTAAAAAATGAGCTGATCTGTAGGGGACGTCGAGGTCGCCGTCCCCTACCAAAATTCGTTATCGCCTGTTCGATAAATTACTGTTTATCTTCAAAATTGAAAAAATCCTTATGCTAAAAAGCAGAGGCCGATTATTCAGCCCCTTTTAGTATTTTTGAGGTGATCAGGGTCTCCAGATAGGTGACCAGCCCTCTTCGTCTTCTGTTTCGTATGTGATGGGTGCTGTATCCGTGTCATCGTCCTTTGCTTCATCTTCTCCGCAGGAAGCAAAAGTCAACGGAAGAGCAAGAATAAGAAACATGAGAAGCACTTTTGAAAGTAAATTTTTCATATTTTTTCCGCCTTTCGACTTATTTTCTGATATATATTTTATCAGTTTTCTTCCATAATGTCAATAGCTATTAAAAAAAACTGTTGACAAATGAGGAAAGATGTGATACAATATGAGAACCATTCTCATTTTGGAGGTTCGAGGGTTAAAATTGGCAAACGGAAGATATAATACCGCTGCAAGAGAAGCGATAGTGGCATTTTTCGCATCAAATCCCGACAGACAGTTTACAGCAGAGGGCGTTTTTGATGAAATATCGGCACTTCTTGTGAAGGCTCCGGGAAAAAGCACAGTTTATCGCTTGCTTTCAAATCTAACAAGTGACGGCATCCTGCGTAAATATAGGGACGGAACCGATTCTTTCACTTTTTATCAGCTTGTGAGAAAGGGCGGATGCGAGCATCATCTTCATATGAAGTGTACCTCTTGCGGCGTGATTTACCATCTTGAATGTGACCGAAGCCATGAACTGCTCTCTCATATTCTTGATCATCACGGCTTTAAGATCGACAGCGGCATTTCGATGCTTTACGGTCAATGCGAAAATTGCAGAAAAGGATAAAATAATTATGATAAAAAAATTAGCGGTTTTCTTCATCATTCTCTTGCTCTCTTTTTCAGTGATCTCCTGCTCGGGGGAGAAGAAAAATGAAGAAAAAAACGGAATAAGCATCGTTGCAACCGTTTTTCCACAATACGATTTTGCAAAAAAGCTGACCGAGGGGACGGGAGCGGAGGTAAAGATGCTCATTCCCGCAGGAAGCGAGGCTCATTCCTATGACCCCACTCCATCTGATATGATAGCGGCGGCAGAAAGCGATATTTTTATATGGGTAGGCGGCGAGAGTGAGGCTTGGGCGGAGAAAATCATAAAAAGCACAGTCACCGAAAAAACAAAGGTGATAGCGATGATGGATATAGTTCCGCTTCTTGAAAGCGATTTCTTCCATGATGAAGGTCACGCTCATGAGCATGAGGAAGGCGAGGAGCATGACCATGAGCACGATGAGCACGTTTGGACATCACCAAAGAATGCAACCCGGATAGTAAAGGTTCTCTGCGAGGCTCTTTGCGAGCTTGATGCCGCAGACGAGGCAATATACAGAAGCAATGCGGAAAAATATCTTGCGGAGCTTAAAGAGCTTGACGAAGATTTTGCGGCACTTTCCGATGTGATAGGAAAAAGACCGCTCATCATTGGTGACAGATTTCCATTTTTGTATCTTGCAAATGCCTATGGCTTTGAATTTGCATCCCCATTTAGAGGCTGCTCTGCACACACCGAGGCTTCAATGGCTGAGATAGCTTCGGTCATTGAGATCGCAAGAGAAAACGGTGCAAAAACTGTATTTTCCGTGGATTTTTCAAGCGAAAAAATGGCAAATAGCATAGCGGATGAGGTCGGCGCATCGGTGGCTCGCCTCTATTCCTGCCATACGGCATCGGGTGACGATATGGAAAAGGGAAACGGCTATATTGAAATTATGAGAAAGAATCTTTCTGCCCTTTATGGAGCGTATGAATAAAAAAGATTGGATAAGGATTTTGAAAAACAAAACAGATTATCAGATAGAATGTAGAGGGCTTACCCTCTCTTATGAAGGAAAAACTGTGCTTTCCGGTGCTGATTTTTCGGTGTCGGCAGGGGATTATCTTTGCATTGTCGGTGAGAACGGCTCGGGAAAAAGCACGCTTATAAAGGCTCTCATCTCTCTGAAAAAGCCATCGGGCGGAGAGATACTTTTCGGTGAGGGATTTTCGGGAAGAAGCCTTGGTTATCTTCCTCAGCAAACCGCATTTAAAAAGGATTTTCCAGCAAAGGTGCGTGAGATCGTGATGTCGGGATGCCTTGGCAGAGGCACTTTTCATCCCTTTTACACGGCATCGGATAAAAAAAGAGCCGCTTTTGCCATGGAAAGAATGGGTATTTCCTCTCTTGCCGAAAGCTCCTTCAGCGCACTTTCGGGCGGACAGAAGCAGAAGGTCGTTCTTGCAAGAGCACTTTGTGCGGCGGAAAAAATACTCCTTCTCGACGAGCCTGTGACCGGACTTGACCCGGTCTCCGCAAAGGAGCTTTATTCCCTCGTTTCATCTCTCAATAAAAATGACGGAATAACGGTCATAATGGTATCTCACGATATCGGACAGTCTCTAAAATACGCAAATAAAATACTGCATCTTGACAGAAGCGTTAAATTTTTCGGCAGTAAAGAGGATTATCTTGCGTCATCTGCGCTTGGTACTCTTATGGGAGGTGCTGACGATGAATGATGTTTTTTCCTCTCTCGGAGTTTATTTTTCCTATAAATTCGTGATATTAGCCTTTGTGGTGGGAGTTCTGGTCTCCCTTTGCGCTTCGCTTCTGGGGGTAACTCTGGTGCTTCGCCGCTGCTCCATGATCGG
>CAYPKQ010000142.1:0-6514 GCA_964411355.1 uncultured Lachnospiraceae bacterium | reverse complement strand
AGCAGAAGACCAGAAGATACTATGGCGTTCTTGAAAAGCAGTTCGTAAACCTCTATAAGGAGGCGGAGAGACAGGAAGGTATGACCGGTGAAAACCTGCTCAGACTTCTTGAGTGCCGTCTTGACAATGTTGTTTACAGAATGGCTATGGCAGAGAGCCATAAAGAGGCGCGTCAGCTGGTTCGTCACGGTCACTTTACCGTAAACGGCAAGAAGGTTGATATCCCCTCCTACACCGTTAAGGCAGGCGACGTTATCGCTGTTAAGAGCACAAGCCGTTCTTCCGAGAAGATCAAGGGTCTTATCGAGGGTCTTGAGAAGGCAACCTTCCCCAAGTGGCTTGAAGTAAATAAGGAAGCTGCTTCTGCAAAGGTAGTAACACTTCCCGCTCGTGACGATATCGATTTCGACTTCAACGAACAGCTTATCGTCGAATTCTATTCCAAATAATAACTCCCCTTGTGCGGCATAGCAGCATTTATTTGCGCCGCATAAGAAAAATTTTCCGATCACAGAGAAAATTAAAAGTATTATTAAATAATTAAGGAGGGTTATCAGGAATGATTGAGATAGAGAAGCCCAATATTACGACTGCCAGCATGAGTGACGATGGTAAAAGCGGTCAATTCGTAATTGAGCCCCTTGAGAGAGGCTTTGGCATAACACTCGGAAACTCACTCCGCCGCGTGCTCCTCAGCTCGCTGCCCGGAGTTGCTGTAACAAGCATAAAGATCGAGGGTGTGCTCCACGAATTTTCCACAGTACCCGGTGTGAAGGAAGATGTGACCGAAATCGTAGTAAACGTAAAGGGAATCACAGCTAAGCTTCACACAAACACTCCCAAGACCGTAATAATCGAAGTAGTGGGTGAAAAGAATGTTACCGCAGGTGACATCAGACAGGATTCGGACATCGAGATTCTGAATCCCGATCACCATATCGCAACAGTAGGCGAGGGTGAGAGACTTTATATGGAGCTTGTATTTGAGCATGGCAGAGGATATGTATCCCAGGACAAGAACAAGCAGCTCCACAATGCACAGCCGGGTCAGAACGTATCTGCTCCCATCGGTACAATATATACAGACTCTATCTATACACCCGTATATAACGTCAGCTACGAGGTTGAGCCTACAAGAGTAGGAAGCAACTCGGATTTTGACAAGCTTACGCTTGATGTGCTTACAAATGGCACAATTACGGCGAAAGAAGCGATTTCTCTCGGCGCCAAGATACTCAACGAGCATCTCAACTTGTTTGTGGATTTGTCAGATGAAGCAAAGAAGACAGAAATACTGGTCGAGAGACAGGAAACCATCAAGGAAAAGGTACTTGAGATGACCATTGAGGAGCTTGACATGTCTGTTCGAAGCTTCAACTGCTTGAAGCGTGCAGGCATTGACACGGTTGAAGATCTTACCAACCGTACAGAGGAGGACATGATCAAGGTTCGTAACCTCGGAAAGAAGTCGCTTGAGGAAGTAATATTAAAACTTCATTCTCTCGGTCTCGACCTCAAGAAAGAGGAAGAATAAGCCGAAAGAATTTCAACTTTAGCTTATAACAAAACAAGCAGAAGGAGGGAACAAAATGCCCGGAACAAGAAAACTCGGCAGACCAACAGCTCACAGAAATGCAATGCTGAGAGGTATGGTAACTTATCTGCTCGAGAATGGATCCATTGAGACAACTCTGACAAGAGCGAAGGAAGTTCGTTCACTTGCAGAGAAGATGATAACACTTGGCAAGAAGAATACTCTTGCAAGCCGTCGTGCAGCACTTGCATATATCACAAAGGAAGACGTTGTAACAAAGCTGTTCAGCGAGATCGCTCCCAAGTATGCAAACCGCAACGGTGGTTATACACAGATCTTCAAGCTCGGTCCCCGCAGAGGTGACGCAGCTGAGATGGCTATCATCAAGCTCATTGACGAAGAATAATTAAAAATTAGGAGTTGCTTCATCTGATGCAGCTCCTTTTTTGTTTATGTAGGAATTTATTGGTTAGTGGTTGAGGGGCTTAACGGATCATGCTTTTTATGCGCTCATGCCGAGCGTTTTCGTCCCTTTGGGGAGTTCCAAAGGGACGAAAACGCTCGGCATGAGCGCATAAAAAGAAAGTTACCTTCGTGAAGATAAATAATTATTGTAAATAACCTGTCAGCAAATTCCCGTTACCTCACCAACAAGATCCTATTTGTGTTATAAAGAGAATGAGGCTGAATAGCTCAGCCTCATTATGAATTAAAAAATATTACTTTACGAGATCCTTTGCGAGTCTTGCTGTGTCTCTTGCGATAACAAGCTCCTCGTTTGTGGGGATAAGGTAAACCTTAACGCTGGAGTCATCTGTTGAGAGCTTGATAATGTTGCTCTGAACTCTTGCTTTTGCATTGACATCCTCATCGATCTTAACTCCGAAGGGCGCAAGCTTATCCGCAATAGCCTTACGGATGGAGGGAGTATTTTCACCGATACCTGCAGTGAATACGATAGCGTCAAGACCGCCCATAATTGCGCTGTAAGAGCCGATATACTTTGTTACCTGATATGCGAGCATATCAAGAACGAGCTGTGCCTTCTGATCGCCATTCTTTGCGGCAGCCTCAACATCGCGGCAGTCGGAAGAGCCGCAAAGACCTGCAAAGCCGCACTTCTTATTCATATAGTCGCTCATCTCGGCAGGGGTAAAGCCCTTCTTGTCCATGATGTATGTAACCATAGCAGGGTCAAGGTCGCCGGAGCGGGTTCCCATAAGAACGCCTGCAAGAGGTGTGAAGCCCATGGATGTGTCCATAACCTTACCGCCCTTAACGGCTGTGATGGAAGAACCGTTTCCGAGGTGGCAGGTAACGATCTTTGTGTCCTCTGCGGGCTTATCGAGAAGCTTTATCATTTCTCCCGAAACAAAACGGTGAGATGTGCCGTGCATACCGTAGCGACGGATGCCGTATTCTTCATACATATCATAAGAAACACCGTACATATAAGCCTCGGGGGGCATTGTCTGATGGAAAGCAGTGTCGAAAACGAATACCTGGGGCTTGCCGGGCATAGCTTCTGTACATCCCTTGATACCCATAAGGCTTGCGTCTGTGTGGAGAGGAGCGAAATCGCGGCAAGCCTTGATTGTTTCGATGATCTCATCGGTAGCAACGATGGATTCAGCAAAATATGAAGCACCGTGAACAACTCTGTGTCCGATCGCACTGATCTCATCCATGCTTGTGATGCAGCCGTGCTCTGCGCTTGTGAGGGCAGAAATAACAGCCTTCATAGCATCGGAATGATCCTTCATGGGAGTCTTTTCCTCATACTCAACACCCTTTATGAGCTGCTTGTGCTTGATAGCACTTCCTTCGATACCGATACGGTCGCAATTACCCTTTGCAAGTACAGTTTCATTCTCCATATCAAAGAACTGATACTTAAGAGAACTGCTTCCTGCATTAATTACAAGAATTTTCATTGAAAAACCTCCAAAAATGTAGTATAATATATTCACAGAAATAATTATACTACATTTTTATGGAAATTTCAAGAGGAAAAGACAAATTATGAAAAGAACATCAGCTATAATTTGCGAATTCAACCCTTTTCATGCGGGACACGCCCATCTTTTTGAAAAAGCAAGAGAGAGGGGAACTGATAATATTGTGTGTATAATGAGCGGAAACTTTGTTCAAAGGGGCGAAATTGCCACCGCAGATAAATTTTCCAGAGCCGAGGCGGCACTTCTCTCGGGAGCAGATCTTGTCCTTGAGCTTCCTATGCCGTTTTCTGCCGCAGGTGCGGAATATTTTGCCGGTGCGGCGGTGGAAATTGCCGAGAAGCTTTCGGTTGTCGATGAGCTTATTTTTGGCAGCGAATCGGGGGATATTGCATTGCTTTCCCAAATTGCAAAAAATCAGCTAAGTGGCGAATTTGCAGATGCATTTCGTTCGCTTTATACGGGCGATGTGGGCTATGCAGCATCGGCACAGCTTGCATATGAGAAGCTTTACGGAAAAAATGATGCAATGGTAAGCCCCAATAATATTCTTGCCATTGAATATTTAAAAGCTCTTATGCGCATTGATTCAAGAATCATACCAAGGACGATAAAAAGAGAGGATAATTTTCTTTCCGAGAGCATTGATGGAGATTTTCCATCTGCATCTGCCCTCAGAAGGATGATAACTATTGGAAAGACGGAAAAAATCGCATCTCATATGCCCAAAAAAGCATATGACGTACTTATGAATGCTCGGAAAATGGGTTCATTTCCGACAGATATGGAAAAATACGGTCTTTGCATCCTTTCTGCAATGAGGCTTTCTTCCCCTGAGCTTCTTTCCGAATGTGAGGGAATAAGCGGCGGTCTTGAAAACAGGATAATAAGGACGGCGGGGGAGGCCAAAAGCTATGAGGAGCTTGGGGCTATGCTTTCGACAAAAAAATATACCGATGCAAGACTTCGCCGTGCACTTTTGTTTTCTGCGTTGGAAATCAAAAAAGAGGATATGCATCTCCATCCGTTCTGCACCAGACTTCTTGCCGCAAATGAGAAGGGAAGAGAGCTTCTTTCTGACATCAGAAGAAACGGTAAAATTCCCATAGTCACAAAGACTTCAGATAAAAAGTCCGTTATAGAAGGGCTTTGCGGAGAGAAAAAAAATGAGGCAGTGCGGCTCTATGATATTGAAAAAAGAGCCGAGGCACTTTTTACGCTTTGTCTCAATGAGCCGAAAGAAGCATCCTTTTATGAAAAAATGTCACCTATTGTCATAAAGTAAAAAAACAAGTTTACAAATTATCGTTGACTTATAGAGGCAAATGAGGTATAATATAATAAATAATGTTTTATGGGAGGAATAATATAATGGCTGAGAAGGTAAGCGGAAAATACCTTGAATATAAGGGCAAGCCCTTGGTTCGTGAGGGCGATACGATTTGCTATGGGGATAAGGAAGCGGATAAATGCTTTCTCATTCTCGAAATAATGTCTTATAAAAAGGTTGGAGAAAATGATGTGCCGGATAAGGTGTTTATTCAGGTAGTCGATTCAAAAGACCCAACAAAAATTGTAAAGCAGGGCGATAAGAACGGACTTTATGATGCATTTGGACTCGGTCTTGTGTGGCTTGATATGGCAAATAAATAAGAGGTGGCAATTAGATGAAGCGGATATTCATTGTGCTTCTGGCGCTTTCTATGCTTGCTATCACATTTGTTTCTTGCGGTGAAGCTAACATTACATCAAATGATACGGAAACCTCTTATGAGTCCGAAAGCGAAACCTTTCCCGAGACAGAAACCGAAGAGATCACAACCGAGGCGGAAACAGAGCCTGTTATCGTGATCCCCGACTATATAAACCCACTTACGGGTCTTGGCAGTGCGAAGGATCTTTACAGCACACGACCTGTTGCCATTATGATAAATAATCTTTGGGATGCTCTCCCTCAAGAGGGAATTGACGATTGTGATATTATGTATGAATGTCTTGTTGAGGGCGGAATCACAAGGCTTATGGTTCTTAAAGCAGACTATGAGAGTATTCAGAAGATAGGCTCCGTGCGCTCTTGCCGCCATTATTATCTCGATCTGGCGCAGAATTATGATGCCATATATGTTCATGCCGGTGCAAGCGATATGGGATTTGTTGAGATAAGCGAGAGAGGGATAAACAACCTTAACGGTGTCAATATGTATCTTCCGGGTGTGTTCTTCCGTGACGAAGAGAGACTTAAGACCATGAGCTATGAGCATACTCTTATGACGACCGGAGAGGGAATAATCAAGGGAATAAATCAGAAGAGATATCGAACCGAGCTGCTCGATGAATTTAAGAATAAGGATGCTTTTCTCTTTACCGAATACGGCACAAAGCGAGTTCTTCTCGGCGAGGAAGCAAAATGTGTTTTACTTCCTTATTCAAAATACCAGACGGTAAGATTTGATTATGACAGTGCTACCGATGCATATTACCGCTATCAATTTGTTGATGTTCCTCATATTGACGGTACGAATGGCAAGCAGATAAGCTTTACAAATGTTTTCGTTCTTTTCTGTAATGTGGTTTCGCTCCACGATGCCGCAGGACATCTTGATATAACCACAGAAAACGAAAATGGTGAGGGGTATTATATCTCAGGCGGAAGAGTCGAGGAGATAAGGTGGTCAAAGCCCACGGAAGATTCGCCCACAAAGTATTTCGATATGAATGGAAATGAGCTTGTTATTAACCGAGGTAAGACTTTTGTTTCTATCTTCCCCGATTATAACCGCCAGAGTATTGATTTTAATTTTGTTCCCGTAGCAGAATAATTAAAGGAGCTGAATCATCAGCCCCTTTTCTTTTCGGTTTGAAGAATTCTCTTTCGCACTCACTGACAAAATCAAAGATTTTGTGGGGGCGAGCAGGTTTATTCGGTCGATAAAAGCAAAAAGCACATCTGTTGATGTGCTTTTACTTTTATGGAGCGGATTACGGGGCTCGAACCCGCCACCTCGACCTTGGCAAGGTCGCGCTC
>CAYPKQ010000141.1:0-6573 GCA_964411355.1 uncultured Lachnospiraceae bacterium | reverse complement strand
AAATTCCGCAATCGCTGTGGAGCGTCTTGGCGGTGACTGCGTTTTTTGTGCAAAGCTGGGCAGAGATGCAAACGGTGAAGCACTCCGAAAGCTTTATGAAGCCGAGGGGATAAACCTTTCTGCTCTCAGAAGTACCGATGAAGCTCCAACGGGGCTTGCATCTATTATAGTCGAGCCGAACGGCTGCAACAGGATAAATGTTTTTCCGGGTGCAAATAATTATCTTAATGCGGATGATGCCGAGGAAGCGCTTCTTTGCTATCCCGATGCGCTCTTTATGCATTTTGAGATTCCCGATGAGGCGGTTCTCACCGCAGCTCATTTTGCGGCGAAAAAGGGAATACCGATCGTTATCGACGCAGGTCCTGCGAAGCCCGATTTCCCCTTTGAAAAGCTGCCTCCGCTTGAAATTTTCTCCCCCAATGAAAGCGAAACAGAGATATATACCGGCATAAATCCGACGGGTGCCGACAACGCTCTGCGTGCCGCAGTTGCACTGCAGAAAATAGTTAAAAGCCATTATTATGTTATAAAGCTCGGAGATAAGGGTGCTCTCGTCTATGACGGAAAATATTACAGCATTGCTTCATCATATGAGGTAAAGGCACTTGATACAACAGCTGCCGGAGACAGCTTTACAGCCGCACTCACCCTTGAATATCTTAGGAGCGGAAATATTATGCACTCAATGAGGTATGCAAATGCGGTTGGGGCATATGTTGTCAGCAAAATGGGCGCAAGCACATCAATACCAAACGAAAAACAACTCTCGGATTTTATAAAGTCCCGGGGTATAGAACTTTAAAAGGAAAGGTAAAAGAATATGGGAACTGTTAATTTTACATTTAAGGACGGAAAAAACAAGGCTCTCACAATGAGCTATGACGACGGAATTTTCCAGGATAAGAGACTTATCGAGCTTTTCAATAAGCACGGCATCAAAGGCTCTTTCCATATCAACGGAGGACTTTTCGGCACTGTACATAAGCACCCCAGGCTCTTTGCAGAGGAGGTAAAGGAGATTTATGCGGGGCATGAGGTTTCCTGCCACGGATATACCCATCCTTTTCTTGAAAAGCTTGCTCCTATGGAGGTTGTTCATGAAATCCTTGATGACAAAAAGGCTCTGGAGGACGCTTGCGGTTATGTTGTGAGAGGTATGTCATATCCCTTTGGAACATACAATGACGAGGTTATAAATATAATAAGCAAGCTTGGCATAAACTATGCAAGAACGGTCAAAACAACGGGAGGCTTCTCACTTCCAAACGATTTTATGCGCTGGGATGCGACCTGCCATCATAATGACAAAAACCTTATGACGCATCTTGAAAATTTGAAGAAATCAACCCGCGATCTTCAGCTTATGTATGTTTGGGGACACGCATATGAATTTGACGATAATAACAATTGGGAGGTCATCGAAAAATTCTGCGAGGAAGCAGGCGGTGATCCCGATATTTGGTACGCTACCAATATTGAAATCTTTGATTATGTTACCGCAATGAGACGCTGTGAGCTTTCTGCCGACAGAACCATGCTCTATAACCCAAGTGCAGTATCCGTTTGGGTAAGAGCATCGGGTAAAACCGTGGAATGTAAGGGCGGCGAAATGACAAAATTAATTGATTTTTAGGAGTATATGATGAAAAGAATAATCTTTACGCTTTTATGTGCTATTCTTTGCCTTGCACTTATCGCTTGCGGCGGAAAGGCAAATGAAAACGGTGAAAACAACAGTACTGCCACCGATACCGAGGCTGTTACCGAAAAGCTTCCCGAAAGAAACATTACCGAGATTTACGGAATGTTCAACGAGCAGTACGATTTCATTTATGAGGATATATGCCTTGTGACCGGAACATTTACTCAAAATAATCCGATCTATTCTTTGATGGAAGAATATGAGAATAGCATTGACCGCACATCTTATGAGACTCTTTCTGCTCGTTTGCCTGTGATTTGCTATCTTGCGAATGAGCTTTCGCTTACCGAGGTTGATCTGAATGAGTATTATACCGCTTGCTTTGAGATGGGAATAACCGATATAATGCCATCAAGTGAAACCATGAAGGCGATAGTCAGCGGCGATGCCGCTGCCGCGGCTTCTGCTTGTGTCCATCCCTCTGCACTTGCAAAGGACGGTAAGGTTTATACTCTTCGTCAGCTGCTTGAATCAGACATTCCCGGTGTAAGTGATGACGAGATAAAGGCAACTGTTGAGAGAGCAAAGAATTATTACGGTTCCGAACTTCTCAAAAGCGAGCTTCTTTCTGAGAAAATGAAGGAAAAGCTTTCTGCCCTTGGCTTTGAGGTCGTGAATGAAAGTATAGGAAGTTTATGCAATATTCATGCTGATGAATATCACACCATTCCCGAAAAGCTTGCGGCTTTGGTAGACTCTGCGGAGCTTGAGAGCTGGAAGAAGGAGCAAAACAGCACTGAATGCGGCGGCGGAGCAAATATAGCGGATTTTGTTAAGGATTTTGAGATATCAAAGGAAAAATTCATCGAGATCTATAATGCGGAAAACGGTACTCTCGGTCATTACAATATAAATGCTATTTACGGCGAAGCTCCCGAGGCATATTACAGCGAAAAGCACCCCGAATATGTTGCCGATGTTGAGGCTGACCGCGCAATGGCGGCTCTGAAGGCAAAGGTGGCAGAGGACAAGGGAATGACGGATTTTGTTACAAACGTTCATGAATTTTCTCTTGCCGAATTGCTCATAATGGTCGATAAAGACACCGCATACATAGCAGAGCTTGAAGCTTTTATGGATACTCTCATTGGACTTCCCGAATTCAGTATCGAGGAGATTTATAATCGTAAGGATGAATTTACCCGTATGCTTACAAAGAGAACTGCTTACGCAATTGACAGAATGGTCAGCGGCAGAACAGCCTTTGAAACCGCTTACGATGCACATAGATAAATCGAAACAAATAATGGAGCAGGATCAAGTAATTTGATCCTGCCCCATTTTGGTTTTATAAGATAAACAGTAATTTATCGAACTGTTGAAGATGTATTTTGTAGGGGACGTCGTGGTCGCCGTCCCCTACAGATCAGCTCATTTTTTAATCGGTATCCTACAGTTCGCTAAATTACTGTTTACTTAGGCGGTTCACGATTTGTTGTTGCAATAAAGCAACTCAAATTTCAAGAGTACTAAGAAGTTTTTCAACGTTTATTACCTCTTCCTCGGTGATTTCAGAATAATTTTTAACAAGCTCCTTGCGGTGCTCTCTTTTTTTGCCAAAAGCAAGATCCCACAATCGCTTAAGCTCGTACAGTGGTGTTAAATACGGTCTTTTTTCAATTATCGGATACTGTTTTTTCAGATAATCATATGGAACAAACAGACGCGAAAGATAGAATCCAAGCTTGTTTTTTTTTCGTTTTCTTTCGAGGATATTTGAATTTTTATGGCTTCCGAAAAGTCCGCCGGACATTATAAAATCCGATAGATCTCTCGTAATGTCATTGTGACTTTCGCCTCCAAACCAAACTCTTGAAAGCTTTTCTGCGGCGATGGCAAAGGATAGCATCCCGCCTTCCTTTAAAAGCTCTTCGTTTGATGAAACGGTTTGTCCCGAAAGATACAGCAAGTAAAGGTCAAGGAAATCTTTTATTCCGCCGCCCCCGAGCCTAATATGCTTTGCCAGGTGAACCACATGGTAAAAATAAAATAGCTTTGCATCAATATGATATCTGTGAGAAGTACCGCTATCCTTTTCGGCACTGCTCCAGACATTTGAAAGTGTTATATGTGCTTTTTGGAAAATCTCATCTTCGATAAGGTCGAAATGGATCTCAACACAGGTATCGTCATCAGCTCTCAAAGTGACATCATGCGGAGTAGAAATATCGGTTCTTTTGAATTCGAGCTTATTTACAAGCGAATCAACAGCTCTTTGATGATCCTCGGGCTTAACCAGTATGTCGATATCAACGCTCAGTCGCATCCACGCTTCGGGATAAAGCTCACGTAAAACAGCCCCCTTCAAGGGTATATGGTCGATCTGCTCTTCTTCAAGCATCCGGCAGCATTTATCATATGAATACTGCATCGAGAGGCTCTTGAACATTACAGCATTGAGCCTTTCCTCAAAAAAAGAGTATGCTTTTTCGTCATCGAGAAGCCCAAGATTCATGAGTGCCGCCGCAGGCAGATGAGTTATATTATGATTTCTCGAAATTTTATAAATTTCGACGATCTCTTCGTTTGACAAGCTGTTAAATGACGGTTTTTTATCAAAAACAACATATGAGATCAGTTCAAAAAGATTGTCTGCTGTGCTTTTCATTTTGCTCCTACTTGTTTTTTATTTATTAAAAGACATTTATTCTTCGAATGTCTTTACTGCATCCTTAAGATGCTTTATAATTGGCAATTTCTGGGGACAGATGCTCTCGCACTGACCGCATTCAATGCATTGACTTGCTTTTCCGTGTGTTTTTGTAAGATTGTCATAATAATCTCTTTGAGCAGTCCAGCCTATTTTCCCTTTTGGGTTTTCAAGAAGCTCTGCATTGTAAAGGGAGAAATACTGCGGTATCGGAATGTTTATGGGACAGCCCTCTGTGCAATATGAGCAGGCAGTGCAGGCGATGGAATTTGAAGAATTGATGATCTTAACCGTTTTTTCGATGATGAACTTTTCTTCATCGTCAAGGGGCACAAAGTCCTTCATATAGCCCATATTATCCTCAAGCTGATCGAGATTGCTCATGCCCGAAAGCACCGTCATAACTCCGTCGAGGCTTGCAGCAAAGCGTATTGCCCATGAGGGGATAGACTTATTCGGATACTTTTCCTTCATCAGCTTTTCTGCATTTTTGGGAAGGGAAGCAAGAGTTCCGCCTTTTACGGGTTCCATAACGATGACGGGCTTGCCGTGCTTTCTCGCAACCTCATAGCATTTTCTCGACTGAACGCCCTCGTTTTCCCAGTCTATATAGTTTATCTGAAGCTGAACGAATTCCATTTCGGGGTGCTCGGTGAGTATTCTGTCAAGAAGCTCCGCACCATCGTGGAAAGAAAAGCCCATGTGCTTTATAAGCCCTTGCTTTTTCTTTTCGGCGATCCATTCAAAGCAGTGGAATTTTTCATATTTTTCATAGCTTTCGCCGCCGATGGCGTGGAGAAGATAATAATCAAAATATTCCGCTCCTGTTTTTCTTCTTTGCTCTTCAAAAATTCGGTCTCTGTCCGCCTCTTTCTTTACAAATCCCACATGAAGCTTTGTTGTGAGAGTAAATGTGCTTCTGTCATGGCGGCTGATAAGAGCCTCCTTTACCGCTTCCTCACTCTTGAAGGAGCAGTACATCCAGGCTGTGTCAAAATATGTAAATCCCTCTTCGATGAAGCGATCCACCATTTTTTTCATATGTTCGATATCTATTTCGCTTTTGCCATCCTTTTCAAGCATGGGCAAACGCATAAGACCAAATCCAAGTTTTTTCACTTTATGCTTCCTTTCATGTGTAAATAGGAATTTATCGGTGCGTTCGTTCTCACACGTCGACAAATTCCTGCTTGTCGTAAAAACAACCTTTACTCATAAATTTATACCATAAAAAAATCTCCGTGGCAACCTTTTTGTCTGTAAACTTTTTGTTAATTTGCTTAAAAGTCACCCCCAAAATGGCAAAACTATCGGATATTATGTAAAAATTTTAAAAAATGTCAAGAAAATGCAAAAATGCTCTTTAAAAAATCGAAAAAAAGGTGTATAATAATATGTAAAAAGTTCAAAAGGAGATTTTACACATGGCAACATTCATAAACGAAGCATCACACACCTTTAACGAGTACCTTCTTATCCCGGGCTATTCGTCAAGTGAGTGCATCCCCGCAAATGTAAGCCTCAAAACCCCCCTTGTTAAATACAAAAAGGGTGAAACACCCAAAATTCAGATGAACATACCTATGGTTTCCGCTATCATGCAGTCGGTTTCCGGCGACAGACTTGCTGTTGCTCTTGCAACCGAGGGCGGCGTTTCATTTATCTACGGCTCTCAGTCCATTGAGGACGAGGCTGAAATGGTAAGACGTGCAAAGAACCATAAGGCAGGCTTCGTTATCAGCGATTCCAATATCACTCCCGATGCAACAATGGCAGATGTTGTCGCACTTAAGGAAAAGACGGGTCACTCTACCGTTGCGGTTACCGATAACGGTAAGGCAAACGGTAAGCTACTCGGCATCGTTACAGGCAGAGATTACCGCATTAGCCGCATGGATCCCGCAACAAAGGTAAGCGAATTTATGACTCCTTTCGAAAAGCTCATCACGGCTCCCGAGGGAACAACTTTGAAAATCGCTAACGATATAATCTGGGATAACAAGCTCAATTCTCTCCCCATCATCGATAAGGATGGACACCTTGTTTATATGGTATTCCGCAAGGACTACGATACACATAAGCAGAATCCCAATGAGCTTCTTGATTCGGACAAGAGATATGTTGTTGGCGCAGGTATCAATACTCGCGACTATGCGGAAAGAATCCCCGCGCTTGTTGAAGCAGGTGTTGACGTTCTTTGCATAGACTCCTCCGAGGG
>CAYPKQ010000140.1:0-6643 GCA_964411355.1 uncultured Lachnospiraceae bacterium | reverse complement strand
CATATCACTGTAAGCGTGGATCATCTGCTTTTATCTCTCCTCTCATAATATCAATCATCAATATATCGTCAGGATCAAAATCTCCTCCCTTTTTATCGGAAAGATACGAAAGTCTCGCTAATTCATCTCTCTTTTTCCTCAAAGGGAAATGAACATCTTGCGGAGCTTCTTCATATCCTACAAACTTGATTTGCGAAAAGGCTTTAGGTGAAATCAATATAATTTGATTTCCTAAATTGCCAAGCTTCATGACCTGTGAAAGGCGTCTTACCGAAATACCGTTTTGAAGAAAATCTCTGGCATAAGAGAAATACGAATCATTGGCACGGTATCCCTTTATGATATCGTAACCTTCGGTTTCTACCGGAAAATTCTCAAGAATATATTTCCTTGCGCTATTTCCAAAATCATTGTCAATGGTGAATTTTCTGTTTTTTAAAAGTACTGATATCCAATGAATGATACAATAATCTTTACTATTAAGATCAAGCACCTTTAATCCTGTTGTGTCAAGGATATATTTATTTGCAAAACCGCCATGCTTATCATCGCATGCCCATTCCTTTGCCAATTCCACATACTCTGTGCAATAAAATCCAAGTCCATAATCGTTGTATGGCTCACCTTTTCCATATTCGGGAATCTCAATTATGTCTTCAGATCCATGATAAATAATAAGTTCCTTTTTCATAGCATTCACCTTCCTTGCTATTATTATGCCATTGCAATGTTAGTTTGTCAACAACAAATTAACATTACGATGTGAGTTTTTATTAATAGTGCAGATTTGGTTTATCTTATAGCGAAAAAGCAAAACATTTCTGAAGAAGATGCAATAAAAAAGCTTTACACCTCAAAACTGTATGCAACGCTTGAGCAGGAAGGAGCAACCGGTGATATTCAGTTCCCGGACGTATAAGGAGGTTTGGCAATGAGTAAAGAGATGACTTTTACTGTTTTTTGTTTGGAAAGCTATAAAAAGCACAGAAAGTTAAGCGGACATCAGGTTGTATCACTTTTTGAACGGTATGGGGTGTTTGATTATATTCGAGAATTTTACGATGTTCTTCATACAACCGGACATAATTACATCAACAATGACATTGACATCTATTTAAGCTCAAGAGGATATAGTATTAATGTTGAATAAACGGGTGAAGGGGAGTTCCTGCGGGGACTCCTTCACTTTTTATTAAGAAATCCGCCATTTTCACAATATTTTAATAATTATTTTTATTTACTCTTGACATTTTCCCAAAAAAATGTCATAATGAATTCAGTTTCATTGAATTTCAATTCAACAATCATCGTGGAGGTTAATATTGCTTTGTTTTAAATTTCTCTCAAGCTTTATTCAAAGTGACAAACTTTTAACAAAAAATCGCAATATTAGTTGACAACAGTTACAAAAAGTGGTATACTTAATTGTACATACAATGGAGAAATTTAGAAACATAAAACAAAGGAGAACAAACACATGAAAAAACATTCAAAGTTTTTGAAGCTTTTGAGCCTTGCTTTTCTTGTTGCGGCATTTACGGTGATAATGATGACCACCGTATCCGCAGAAGTGGTTGCAAGCGGAAGCTTCGCAGACAAGGCTACCTACAATGCGGACAAATGCACATGGACGTATTCGCTTGATTCCGACGGTACTCTTACCATCGGCGGAACAGGCACAGAAACCACGACTTTTCAATATGCTTCCAGCTACAATGATTTGAGTAACAATAGCTATTCTCAGATCCCGTGGAAGAATTCCGGAAAAATTGGCACAGTCGAAATCAAAAAGGTCATAATTGAAGAATCCACCGGCATAACCACGCTCGGTACATATGCTCTCGGTTATCTTAAATTTATGGAGGAGATAGTTATTCCTTCAACTGTAACCTCAATAGGGACATCCTGCTTTTCCACAGCCCAAACGCTTAAAACGATAAGGGTTCACGGTAACGATGATCTTGGTGAGGGCTGCTGGGACCTTAGAAATATTGAATCAATAAAAACCTACGCTTTTGCGGGAGCTACTCACAAAACATATGTTCCGAATGGAATTGATGTTTATTTCAGTGAGAAGCTTACTTCATTGCCGTCAGCAACAGATTCGTGGAACTGGTTCAGATACTTTGGTAAAGATACAAGCACAAGCCCGGACGCCAATATGACAGCACGAGTTACCTTCAATCTAATACAAGGTTCGTATGCCGATACCGTGCTTACAGCTTATGTTGCAAGACAGAAGACATATGACGCAACCGCCGAAACTCCCGATACAACGCAGATCGATAAGACAAGTACCACAAATGTTGAGCTGGCTTACTATGTCGTCAGCGGAAACTGTAAGGAAGATTTAAGCGGCTACAATTGGACTTTGGATAAGTTGAGCGGAGTTCTCACCATCAGCGGCACTTCCGATTCCACAACTCTCGGCTTTACAAAATCCGCAAGCTATTCTGATGAAGGAAAGAAGAACTGCCCTTGGAATGAATACCGCAGTCTGATAAAAAAGGTTGTTGTTGAAGAGGATACGGGCATCACGGCTATTCAGTCATATGCTTTATCGTATCTCCCAAATTGTACGACCATTATTCTACCCAAAACCTGCGTAGATCTCTCCGCCTATAATATTTTTGCAAGCTGTACCAATCTGTCTTCAATTGCATATTGCGGAGAAGATGTAATTGATGGCATAATAGACCTTTCTCTTGCAACAAAGCTCAATTCTCAGCTCTTTGAAGGATCATCCGCCGGCAAAACTTTAACAGTTATTATCGGCAAGCCTCAAAGCATATCTGTTGTCAAGTGGTTCAGTTCTACAACAACCGTTAACTTCAAGACTTATGAGGACTCCTTGGCAGTTGATATCTTCAATAAGTTTGGAACGGATTCAGATCCCAGAGCTACCAACTTCAAATTTATTGTTGGCAACCTTTCATATATCTGTGATATCAAGGGTGCTATCAAAATGGAAGGCTTCAGCATCCGTTTTGAGGGCTATAACGGCTTGCGCGGTATCTTCTCCTTTAATGAAAGCGAAAGCGCAAAATACACAAGCAGCGGTTATACGCTTCTTGAATATGGAACTATCATTGCTTCCTCCGCTTCAAGGGTAAATTACGGAACAGCTCTCACCTTTAACGAATCTGCAAACGCTTTTGAAACGGCAAACGCAAAGGTAATTAAGGCTGCCGTATATCAGGATGCTTCTCTTTCCAAAAACGGCGTAAGCGGTTATGTTGGTAAGATTCTCGGTAATTTCAGTAACGAGGAAAGCGGCGATCAGCTCGTTCGCTATGCCGTTTCGATTGTCAATTATGATGATAATTACATGTCAGATGTTTATATGGCTGCATATTCCATCTACCGAGATGATACAAGCGGTCAGCTTTATATCACATATGCGGACTATTCGGAAAATAATTCGGATTATTCCGAAACAAGCATTTATGACCTTACTCTCGGTATGTACAAAACAGGCTTCTGTAATGCCGAGGACGATCCTGACGGAGTTATTTGGGGTGTTCTTGAGGCTTGTGCAGTAACTCTTGAAGAAGGTACACACTACAGAGCGGGTGACTACGATCTGAACGGTGAACCCTTCGGCGCAACCTACACTTACAAGAATATTCCCGTTTACAAGAGTTCCCACGATAAAAATACAGTTCTTACAACAGTTAATTATTCAAGCACAGATTATTCGGTATATCCCATCACCTTTACTATTGTGCAGGATCTCACACTGACGCTTCTTCCCGACGGAGACAGCTATGTTATGGTTTACCGCTCTACTGCGGGCGACGGTAAAACAGTTGGATTGCCTGCTAACAGTGAATGGGGTTCACCTCCTGCATATGCTCAGTTCAGAGGAAATTTCAATTCTTACAGACGCGAAAACAAGAAGCCGGGTATCGCTCCTTTGCTTTATGATATTTCAGGCTCAGCTCCCGTTGCAGTCGGTTATATCAATTCAACCGGAACGGAAGTTTATAACGATGGCTTCAGCGGAACGGGCTACCGTTGCCAGCCTGCTCCAACCTTTATTGAGAGCGCAGTTACAAACAAGGTGACAACTGTTATTCTTGACCACGGTATCAGCGCAGTCAATGGCAACTCTCTCTCATATCTTAAGTATATGAAGACATTCATCTATCCTAAGACCTTTACCACAATCGGCGGCGAAGGCTTCCAGCGAGCAAATTCCATAACAACGATCGCAGAAAAGGGTGGTATTTACAAGGAAGGCTTCCTTGATTTCGGCGGTGTTGAAACTCTTACAAACACAAGACAGTTTATTATCGACACTAACACAACCGCAAACGCAACAGAGATCCGCCTTCCCAATGTAACAACTCTTCCCACAGAGTTTATTATGAAAATGCAGAATGTTACAACTGTCTGGATGGGCGATATTTCTAACAGGGTTGAAGGCTTTGCAAATCTTACGGGAATCAAGAGCATAGGTTCAGGTATGTTCAATGGATGCACATCGCTGACAAAATATTATCTCGACGATAATGTTACTCTTTCATCAACCTATGTCGGTGCGGTCGCCGGAACACAGATATTCACGCAAAATAAGAATGATAGCGTTGCGGCGAACACAAATGTAACAAGCGGAAATGCTATTTACAGATACGGATATACAATAGACCAGGCGCTGAATTATCCCGATCTTTCCGCAATTGCCGATGTCAGAAGCTTTGATACAAACATCAATTCTTCGCTTCTTCTTATAACAAATGTGGAGGATGAGGCTGCACTCGAAGCTCTCCTCGGTGAAAATGCACCGCAGGTTGCTATAATGGATGTTGATATCTCCGCTTATGAGAGCTCGGGTGAAATTTTTGACCTGAGTATCGTCGGTTCAAACGGAGAAGTTATAACAACTGCTCTTGACACTATCGAAAGATATACCCAGGGCAAGATAATTCCCGCATTCCGTGCCGAAAGCACAGCAGAAGCTGAGGCTGTTGCAAGATTTATGACCTCCAATGCAATGACTGACCTAATGCTCATAGCTCCCGATATGTCTATGATAGAAGCGGCAAGAGCTATCAACAATAAAGTTAACGGTGTTCTCGATTGCACAGGCGCAGGCTACACTTTTGATGCCGAAGGTCTCCGTGCAATTAAGGATACGGTAAAAACAGCAGGTCTTAATATCTGCATTCTTCCCTCAAGTGCGGCAACGCAGGATAATGTTGAATATCTCACAGACCGCTTCGTTCAGACTTGGTTCGATGATGATGACTCTGCCGACGAAACTGTTGAGCTCTTCAAGCTCATAAATGCCGGTGCATTCGGTGTTGTAACTCAAAATACAGCAAAATTCATTGAAATTGTTGAAAGCGACATTTTCGCTCTCAATTCAAGAACAAGAGTTACAAAAATCAACAACCATAACTGCTATAACAGAAGCAACGCTTTAGGCAATGAAATTGCAACGGCAAAGAACGCAGTTGAGGTTTATGGCGTTCAGAGCGTCGAGCTTGATGTTAACATGACGGGGGACAAAGTTCTCATCGTTCACCATAACAGAAGCGATACAATTAACGGAACCAAATACAATTATGCCGATATGACTTATGAAGAAATCAAGGCGGTTTCAGGTCTCCAGGGTATCGGTCAGATCTCGCTTTATTTCGACTATATGCTCGCCAATCGCAATGTTTATGATATGATCTTCCGTGTTGAGATCAAGAGCTCGGGTCATACAACTGCCGAGCAGGCAGAGGCTTTAGAGGTTCTTGTTTCGGAGATCGGCAAATATACAGACGAAGAGCAGGCGTACATTCTGGATCACTTGCAGATGGTTTCATTCAGCTCAACCGTTTGCACAAACGCAAGAACTTCTCTGCCTACAGTTCAGCAGTCTTACCTCTATATGGCACATAAGACAGTTTCGGAAGTTCTTAATGCAATGCTGACATCGGGATATCATCAGAGTCTCTATTACAATGCAGGACATATTGATGACCTTTCGATTTCCAAGGAAGATTACATGACTCTGCTTATAAGAGGTAATCTCTCCAGCGGATACGGTTCAAAGGCAAGCGCCCCCAGTACTGCAACACTCTTCCTGGAAAATAAGGCATACATAGGCCTTGACGGTAGTGCAAACCAGACAGCAGCTAATCTTCCCGCAAGACTTACCTCGGGCGCAAGCTCCTATAACGTAAGCGTCGGCGGAACTGTAGAGGCAGGAATAAAGCAGTTCTCTTGTGCAGACCTTGTTAAGTACGGCTCGGAAGGCACGGCGGTAACAAGTGCAACAATGCACATTATAAACGGTGATGCAAGCGGTGTGACCTTTGACGGAACAAACATCAAGGGTCTGAGCGCAGGCACATACACAGTTGTGTTCAGATATAGCTTTGTAGCTTATAATAACACAGCTCATATCTATACAATGCCTGTTACGATCACCGTTGGTTAATTCGTTAACCTAAAGACCTAAAAAATATTGGACACATCATTTCGGAGCATTCCCAAATGATGTGTCCAACTTTTTTGTATTAATTTGTTTACAATAGATTTTACAATGCTTTAACGAAGCATTCCAAGCTTCGTTAATCCTTATAAATCAAGCTATTACTTAGCAGCTTCCTCAATAGCAACTGCAACTGCAACGGTCATACCAACC
>CAYPKQ010000139.1:0-6835 GCA_964411355.1 uncultured Lachnospiraceae bacterium | reverse complement strand
GCTCATCATGGGCTTGATTATCGGAATGCCGCCGCCAACACTTGCCTCAAAGAGATATCTCACACCGTTTTTCTCGGCAATGCTGAGAAGCTCCGTACCAAACTGTGCCACAACGAGCTTATTTGAGGTTACAACATTTTTGCCTGCCTCAAGAGCCGCCTTTGAAAAATCGTATGCGGGATGAGCACCGCCCATCGCTTCAACAACTATATCCACGTCTTTATCATTGATTATATCATTAAAATCGTGAGTTACAAGCGATTTAAAAGGGCTTCCGGGAAAATCACGGAGGTCAAGAATATGCTTTATTGCAATATCGGCACCTGTTTTTGCTTTGATTACATCCTTATTCTTTTCAATGACCTCGGCAGTGCCGCTTCCAACAACACCAAAGCCAAGAATTGCTACATTTATCATTTGTTTTCTCCTAAGTTAAATAGATATATATATGATACCAAAAAAAATGCGTTTTGTAAAGACAAAAACGCAAAATATCTTGAATTTTTTTAATTTTGTGGTAAAATATATATATATACTTCAGCCGCAAAAGGAGGGCAAAAAATGAGTTCACCCATAGGAAGCCGCAGAAATGTTAAGATTTTCGTGCTTTATTTAATGGAAAATATAAACTACCCTTTGGATTTCGTCACCATAAACGATATCGTTATGCAAACGGATTATATAATATATCTTGATTTTGCGGAATGTTTTCATGAAATGGTCGATGACGGTCTTATCCTCGTTGACAATGAGGGCAACGAGCCATATTACTATGTTTCCGAAAAAGGCCGAGTTGTTGCAAGAGAATTAAAAAGTGATATTCTCCCCTCGATCCTTGACCAAAGCCTGCGCTATGCACTCCGCTATCTTGATTTTAAAAGAAGAGGAGTTAAATCAAGTTGCAAATCCGAAAAAACAGAGGACGGAAGATATAAAATCGAATGTTCTCTAACAGAGAAGGGCGTCGTTATCTATTCCACAACCCTTGTTGTTGATACAGAGGAACGAGTTGAAAAAATGAAGGAAAACTTCAGAGACCGTCCCGAGGTCATATATCGCGGCGTCAATGCGCTGCTGGCGGGCAACGTCAATTATCTCTTTGATTTTTGATAAAAAAAATATCGAAAAAATAACAATAATCTCGAAATATACAGGATTTTTATACATTTTTGTTTATTTTGACGATAAATAATTGTGAAAAAACTATTGACATTGTGAAAAATAATGATATAATAGGAATAGATATAGATTATATTTCATTTTGTAATAGGAATCGGCGGTGCTCTGATGGGATCAAAGAACGTAAGTGAAAACAAAATTCTTTCTCCCGAGATGCTCACCGCACTTCTCCGTTCTTACAAAGACGGAGACGAGAACGCCTTTGACCGTTTGGTGCAGTATTATATGCCCCTTATCGACAGTATGGTCGCCAGGTGCTACGAAGGTCTTTCGCCTTATTATGAGAGAGATGATGTTTTACAGTTTGCCTTGATAGCTTTATCAAGAGCAGCCTTGACATATAAATCGGAACAGAATAAAGTAACCTTTGGTCTCTATGCTAAAATATGTATCGGAAATGCTCTGATTTCTAAAATGCGCTCCGCAAGACGAAGTCACGTTGAGGTTTTTCCGATAGAAGGAATTTTTAACATGGCTGACCCGGAAGATGTTTCTAAGAGCATTGTGGAAACCGAAGCGCTGGGCGAACTCAGCGAGCTCATGAAAGTTACACTATCCGGCTTTGAAAATGAAGTTTTTAGGCTGTATGCCTCGGGTTATTCATTCTCCGAAATTGCAAAAAAGCTGAGCAAAAACGAGAAATCGGTTGAAAATGCAATATTCAGGGCAAGAAAAAAACTAAAATCTGTGTTAAATGAGACTCCCATGTGAGCTCTCTTTAATAAATCAGTCCGCAAAGCGGACATGTACACAAAAGTGAGGTAAAAGACAATGTACGAAGAAGAGAATGTAGTAGTGGAAGAGGAAGTTTTTGAGGACGAAACTCTGGTCTGCAAGGAATGTGGCAACGAATTTGTTTTCACAGCAGGCGAAAAGCAGTTCTACAAGGAAAAAGGCTTTGTAAATAAGCCTAAGTGCTGCAAGGCTTGCCGCGATGCAAGAAAGAATGCTGACAGAGCTCCCAGAGAAGTTTTCACAACCGTTTGTGCTGAGTGCGGCGGTGAAGCTAAGGTAAACTTCCAGCCCTCCAGTGATAGACCTGTCTACTGCAAGGCTTGCTTTGACGCAAGAAGAAACGGCTAATCAGTAAGTAATATTGTCTTTTCGAGACTTTATACAAATTGATCATCCACCGCTCCGCTTAGGCGGAGCGGTTTCTTTTTCTGAAATAGATAATGTGAAAAATATAATTTCGTATTGATAATCCCCGACAAACAGTAATTTATCGAACAGGCGATAACGAATTTTTGTAGGTGACGGCGACCTCGACGTCCCATTTTCATTTTAAATTCACGATTATTACACGTTTTTTGAGGGACATCGTGGTCGCCGTCACCTACAGATCAGCTCATTTTTTAATTGGTATCCTACAGTACGCTAAATTACTGTTTGACAAAAAAGGCTGAAAAAATGATATTCACCCCAAAAGTTTGGCACTTTTGGGGTGAATATCATTAAATCATCCTTTATATTATTCGTAATCAACAATAACATCGCAGTCGAAGATCTCACCGTCTCTGTAAACCTTCAGCGTTACCTTATCGCCCGCTTTTTTGTTTGCAAGTCCCTCCGAAATATCTGCAATGTCAAGAACCTCATAGCCGTCGATACCCACTATAATATCTCCGGGATTTAAATAATTGGCAGCATCGTATTCTTCATATACCTCTGCAACAAGCACGCCTGTGGCGGGATATATTCCGTTCTTTGTAACAGTGCCGCCCTTGATTCCGATAATAACACGTTTTTCTGCAACGCTCGTATTATTCTCAACGATATCCTCGCCCGTTTCGATGATCTTATTCAGAATTACAAGTGCACCGTCAATGGGAATAGCAAAACCGATCCCATCATATCCGTCTGCAAGCTTCAGGGTGTTTATTCCTATAACCTGTCCCCTATCGTTTATCAGAGGTCCGCCGCTATTTCCCTTATTTATGCTGGCACTTGTCTGGATAAGCGTCATGGTCTTTTTAAGAGCACCTGTCGTATCATCATAGATCTTAACATTTCTGTTTATTGCTGAAATTATGCCGTCTGTAACAGTGCCCGCCAGCTCAAGCCCTGCAGGAGTGCCTATTGCCACAGCAAGCTCACCAACAATAAGCTCTTCACTCTTGCCAAACTCAGCCGCAGCATATCCTGCGCCTTCAATTTTAACAACAGCGAGGTCGCTCAGCTCATCTCTGCCGACGATCTCGGCATCGATCTCTTCGCCATCGGGCATTATGACCTTTACAGTCTCAGCATTTTCAACAACATGGGCATTGGTCGCAATATATCCGTCCTCGCGCATGATTATTCCCGTACCGATACCGCCGCCGCTCTTCGTTGTTATCTCTATCCCAACAACGCTTGGCTTAACCTTTTCGGTAATTTCGGGAATGGTAAGAACACCGCTTTCGCTATCGTATTTCCTGACATAAATTGTTCTCTCATGCTCAACGATCTTAGTCTCGGTTATATTGGCAAAGCCGTCAAGCAGCAAAATGGCAATAAGAAGCGCAAAGCAGATGGCAAATGCAGCAGTCATAACGATGGCATATGTCCTCATCCCGCTCTTCTTTTTTGCTTTTTCTCTCTCAAGATTTGCCCTCTCCTGCTCCTCGTAATTCCATCTGAAGGCATATACAGGCTCCGGAGTCGGCTCTTCCCTTTCCTCCTCTGCGGGGAAATTTTCATTCTCGGCAGCGTTCTCCTCCGACATTTCCTTTTTCTCCTCGGGTTCAAAAATATTATCTTCCATAATCAACCTCGCTTAAATATAACGGTAAACACCGTTCTATCATTCTCTCTATTAATTTTTATCTCAGCTCCGTGAGCATCTGCTATTCTTTTTGCAATAAACATTCCAAGACCGCTTCCGCTTCCTCTGCCGCCACGGTAAAATGGCATAAATATCTTCTCCATATCATCTTCGCTTATGGCATCGCCGCTATTTTCAATACGAACCGCATCAAAGCCTTCTATCACACAAAGGGTAACGCCCATATCGCCATCCTTATAGGAGAATTTTACCGCATTTTCGCAGATATTATACAGCAGACGTGTAATTGCCCCCTTGTCTCCCATAACAAATTGGGCGGTATCCGGCTCTTTAAAACAAAAGTTAAGGTTTTTCGACTCGATCTCGTCAAGAAGCGAAACTATAACATTTCTTGCCGTATCCGAAATATCTACCTTCTCGTTTTTATAGCTTTCACAGCCCGCCTCTATTCTCGATGCTTCCAGAAGCTCCTCGCAGATAAGACGCATCCGCTCGGATTCATCACGAATTATCGCAAGATAATGCTCACGCTTCTCCTCGGGAATAGTTCCGTCCAGCATCGCACCTGCAAAGCCCGAAATAGTTGTGAGCGGCACTTTCATATCGTGCACGGAAGAAGAAATTATCGCAATAAGATCATTTTCTACCATCTTATTTTCCATTTTGAGCCTCCCAAACGATGCGCCAATGCCTTTTGGCATTGGCGCAGTCCGATCTCTTAAATAAGCTTAAATTTATAACCAACGCCCCAAACAGTCTGAAGTGTCCATTTATCCGAAATGCCGTCAAGCTTTTCGCGAAGTCTCTTAACATGAACATCAACAGTTCTTGAGTCGCCCAGATAATCAAATCCCCAAACCTTATCAAGAAGCTGGTCACGGGTAAACACATGGTCTGCATTGGAAGCCAGGAAATAGAGAAGCTCCAGTTCCTTTGGAGGAACATCAACGCTCTTGCCGCCGAGCTTCAGCTCATATTTTTGGAGGCTTATCTCAATATTCTCAAATTTGATAATATCGTCATCATTCTGGGAAGAATGTGCATTATAGCGGCGAAGGACAGCCTTAACTCTGGCAGAAAGCTCCTTAACATTAAAGGGCTTGACGATAAAATCGTCTGCGCCAAGCTCAAGACCGAGAACCTTATCAAAAACCTCGCTCTTTGCGGTTATCATAATGATCGGCTTTGAGGACTGCTCTCTTATCTCACGGCATACCTGCCAGCCGTCCTTTTTGGGAAGCATAATATCGAGCAGGATAAGGTCGGGCTCGTACATTTTGAAAAAAGCAAGACCTTCGCTACCGTCAGAAGCAACCTTGACCTCATATCCCTCGTTTTCAAGATATATTTTTACAAGATCGCATATATTAGCATCGTCATCAATAAGCAAAATTTTCGTATCCATCATACTGTTTAACCTCCCTAAAATCCTCGATAATACCATTTTAAAGTACAAATGGGAAAATCATGTGATTATTTTTTGAATTTTCACAGAATTTTGTCGTAAAAATGAAGAAAGTGTGTGTAAAGTATCACTTCTATTTTAATATTATATCACATTTTAAGAAAAATGCAATGATTTTTTACAAAAAAATAAATTTTTTTTGATGTAATTGATAAATGTACTTGAAAAATTCACATATATCAGCTATAATATTATGAATAAATATATTAGGAGAAATTTGAATAAATGAAATTAGGTATCGTTGGTCTGCCAAATGTTGGCAAAAGTACCCTCTTTAACGCCCTTACAAATGCGGGCGCAGAATCTGCAAACTACCCTTTCTGCACAATCGAGCCGAATGTGGGAGTTGTTGCAGTTCCCGATAGCCGCCTTGATGTTCTTGCGGAGATGTATAACCCCGAAAAATATACCCCTGCTGTAATCGAATTTGTAGATATCGCTGGTCTTGTGAGGGGTGCATCCAAGGGTGAAGGTCTTGGAAATAAGTTCCTTTCACATATAAGAGAGGTTGATGCCATTCTTCATGTTATCCGTTGCTTCAATGACGATAATATCATTCACGTTGACGGTGCTATCGACCCCATGCGTGACCTCGAAACCATAAATCTTGAGCTTATCTTCTCTGATATGGAGATACTCGAGCGCAGAATGGACAGAGTGCGCAAGGCAATGAAGGGCGATAAAACTCTTGCATCAGAGCTTGAAGCACTTGAAAAGGTTTATGCAGGTCTTGAAGAGGGCAAATGCGCAAGAGCACTTGAGCTGAGTGAGGATGAGCTTGGTTATATAGCCGAAGCAAATCTTCTCACACTTAAACCCATCATCTATGTTGCAAACGTAAGCGAGGATGAAGCGGGCAGAGAGCCTACCGGCAATGAAATGTATATGAAGCTGAAGGCTCATGCCGAAAGTGAGCACGCACAGGTCATGGCGATCTGCGCAGGAATCGAGGCTGAAATTGCGGAGCTTCCCGCAGATGAAAAGGCGGTTTTCCTTGAAGACCTCGGAATTGCGGAAAGCGGTCTTGACAGACTTATTAAGGCAAGTTATACCCTTCTCGGTCTTATCAGTTATCTTACAGCCGGCCCAAAGGAAGTAAGAGCTTGGACTATTACCAAGGGAACAAAAGCACCTCAGGCAGCAGGAAAGATCCATAGCGATTTCGAGCGTGGTTTTATCCGTGCGGAAATCGTTGCCTATGATGACCTTATGAAATGCGGCACAATGAACGCCGCAAAGGAACAAGGTCTTATGCGAAGCGAGGGTAAGGAATACGTTATCGCAGACGGAGATATCGTTCTTTTCAGATTTAATGTTTAACCATAAAAGCAATGGACTGCCGCATTTTGATATGCACCCCAAAAGTTAAACACTTTTGGAGGTGCATATTTTTTATGAGTGAAATAGGAAGGAAAAACAAAAAA
>CAYPKQ010000138.1:0-6840 GCA_964411355.1 uncultured Lachnospiraceae bacterium | reverse complement strand
ATCGTGAGCAGCGGGAAGCATTATGTGGTCGCCCCGTCGCTGATCCAGTATCACTCCGAGACAGCGAAGCACGAAGTGAGAGGACAGGAGCTTGATGAACCTCTTATGACGCAAGATACTTCAAACAGATATGCTCTTTCGGCGGCGTATATCATGAAGAATTACGCAGGAGGATATACAGGCTCGGGAAGCGGAGCAGATAAACCTCTTGATACTGTTACTGCACGGGATCATAACAGCTTGGTTGCGGCTCACATTATGACACTCCGAAAAAACATGGACGGTCAGAGGGCAGACGAGCCACTAACAACAATTTCTTGCAGTGGAGCACATCACGCAGAGGTACAGGCTTTTCTTGTTAAGTATTTCTCTACGGGAACGGCAAAGCCCATTGATGAACCGCTCGACACCGTGACAACAAAAGATCGTTTTGCTGTAGTAACCATTCACGGAGAGGACTACATAATAACCGATATCAGAATGCGAATGCTTCAGCCGAGAGAACTATTTAATGCACAGGGCTTTCCCGAGGACTATGTAATTGACATTGATTCGGACGGAAACCCTTACCCAAAAACAAAGCAAGTTGCTCGTTGCGGAAATGCAGTAACGCCTCCCGTTCCCGCAGCGCTTGTGAGGGCTAATTTACCGGAGAAATGTTTGAAATGATTATCGCAAAAAAAGACCGTCCACACGCCAATGCGGAACGGTCCAGGGTGCAAACACATATGTCAAGGAGTTTGCACCTCTATTGTACACTATTTTATTTAAAATGTCAAGGAGGATTTTGAAAAAATGGGAAACAGAAATTGGTCATACGATGAGATAATGAAAGATGCGTATGAGCGATTCAAGAAAGCTCCCGATTATGAACCGATGTCCAAGCCCGAGTATTATATGCTATGTGATTCAATGTCATACGAAGCAAAAGTCAGGCATGCTATTGATGTGGCGAAAAAGTACTATCACACCATTGTTGATGATTACGGTGCTAATGTTCATGTGTCCGTTGGCGGTCTTGATTCGATAACCTTACTGTATTTTTTAAGAGAATATGTTGATCCCGATATTTGTTCGATCTCAGCTTCTTCTCTCGAATATAAATCCGTTCAAGAAGTTCATAAGCAGATAGGAATAGATGTTTATTTAAAACCTTTGAAAAGCAAGACACAGGTGCTGAAAGAGTTTGGATTTCCTGTTATAAGCAAAGATAAAGCGCACAAGATATCAATTCTTCAAGAGCCGAATGCAGATAAACAGACATTCATCCATGCGATAATGACCGGGGATATGGGAGAACAGGGCGGCTTTCAACATAGCGACAAGATCAAGCTCCCCGACAAATGGTTAAGGCTTTTCGCAGGCAACTATAACGAACATCGTCCCGATCTTGACTGCAAAACTGCTCCTTTTAAGGTCTCATCCGAGTGTTGTTATTGGATGAAGGAATTGCCGGCTGATATGTGGGCGAGAGAAAACAATAGCTTTCCTTACCTCGGGCTTATGGCTTCGGAGCACGGTCAGAGAGAAATGGGACTTATTAAGAACGGATGTAATTATTATGGTAAAACAACCGTTAGAAGCTGCCCATTTGCTCGTTTTTCAAGGCAAGATTTATTACAGCTTGCGCTGGACTTGAATGTTCCTGTTCCGACGATCTACGGAACGATAGAAAGAAAAGAGGACGGAACGCTTTTTACCACGAGAGCGCAAAGGACAGGCTGCGCAATGTGCGGTTTTGGCATTCACATAGAAAAACGCCCTCATAGATTTGACCGCCTCCGAGAAGAAAATGAAAAAGAATGGGACTTCTGGATGAACTCGTGCGTCACGGACGAAGTGAGCGGAGAAAAATACGGCTGGGGTCGTGTTCTCGATTATATCGGAATTGAATGGAGACCTTCAATGGTTGAACAATTAAAATTTGAAATTTAGGAGAGATAAAATGACACACATTACTTGCCCCAACTGCGGCGCAAATCTCGACTTTGGCGAGAAATGCGATTGTCAGAGGGAGAATAAAGGAGAGTGCAAATGAGGGTTTTAGTAGCTTGTGAGGAAAGTCAAGCAGTATGCAAGGCTTTCAGAGAAAAAGGACACGAAGCATATTCGTGCGACATTGTTGAGTGTTCGGGCGGTCATAATGAATGGCACATAATGCAAGATGTTATTCCGCTTTTGAACGGAAATTGTGAGTTTGAAACGGTTGACGGAATAAAGCACAAAATTGTGGACAAATGGGATTTGATAATTGCACACCCCCCTTGCACATATTTGACAAATTGTTGTACGAGAGGCTTTTCCTTAAGATGTACTCCTGCGGAAAAAGTTGTAGAGCGATGGGAAAACCGTGCTTTATCAGTTGCTTTTTTTATGTATTTTGCACTGGCTGAATGTGATAAAATCTGCATAGAAAACCCCGTTGGATTTATGTCAAGGGCGTATAAAAAGCCGGATCAAATTTATTGATCCATATCAATTTGCCGAAAGCGTTGATGACGAAAAAAATTATGTTACAAAGCGAACTTGTTTATGGCTTAAAGGAATAAGTCCCCTCAAAACAAATGATTTGCCTCGCCCGCAACTCCCCAAAAGAATGACTAAATCCGGCAAACTAAAATCTATAACCTGGGAAGAAAGCATAACAAAAGACAGGGCAAAGAATAGGAGCAAAACTTTCCCCGGCATAGCCAAAGCAATGGCAGACCAATGGGGATAAAACAAACGAAGATATGAAGGAGGATTTAATAAATGTTATATTACACAGATAATCCCGTTGCCGATTTCAACCGTTATGACCGTGAGAGGGCGGCGGAAGAGGCGAAATTTCCAAAATGTTATGATTGCGGTGAGCCGATCTTTGATGAGTATTTTGAATTTGACGGTCGAAAGATTTGCACGAATTGCATTGAAGAATACCGTCATGAGGTGGAGCTATGACCGGAAAGAAATTCACTCCGCTTGACAGAGAGGCGGCAAGCGAGATATTACTCAAGGTATATGAAAAATTCTTCGATACGCACAAGTGTCTGAAAGAAGGTTTATTATGAACAAGGTTTTCAGAGTTATAGAAAAAATCTGCCTTGCAGCAGAGCTTACTCTGATTGCGTGGGTGTTCATATCGTTTATTGATGTGGCTTGTCATAATATCGAGCCGGGCTTGGAGCTTTGGCTTGGTAATGCAAATTTTGTGAAAATGATATTCGGTAATTAATTTTAAGGAGAAATGAAAATGCACTTTAAGACGATAAAAAGAGATGAAGTCCTGCCGATGCTTGAGCAGGCGATGAATAAAACCGAACAGAAGAAGATCCTCTGTGATCTTCTCGATTGCAGAAATGAAGAGCTTGAGAAGCTTATAAAGGAGCTTGAGAGCGAAAGAGCCGCAAACAAGGCTAAAGAAAAGCAAGACATGAAAAAGCTTACAGCAAAGGTGGCAAGGGATGATGAATATTCAGATGTTTCAGCCTATGCAAAATTTCTTGAAGAAGAACTTAATGCTGTCAGAGTGGAAAACAGCAAAATGTTTGAAGAGCTTACGATATTGGGAAAGATATGTGACCATGCTTTTAATATCATTGAGCTGCTTCGCAAAATGCTGAAAGAGAGGACAAAAAATGCTGAAACCATATAACGAGCTTGTGAAATTTGATGTCAAGCCTTATTGCGATTTTAGAGAAGCCAAAGACGACAAGGGGAAAACAATAAAAGTGCCTTATTTGAATTGGGCGGTATGCAAGAAACTCTTGCACGAAAACGGTGCGGAGAAGGTATTTTTTGAGCCTTGTGTAAATTCAAATGGTTCTTCCTTATTCATGGCTGATAAGGTATTTATCGACAAGAATGGTGTTGCTAATAGTTGCTATGAGGTGCGTGTGAAAATCACTATTGATGATTTGATTTTTGAAGCACAATTTCCTCTTATGAATGGTAGCAATCCAGTTAAAGACAATTCGCTTACACAGCAAAGGCTTTGGAACGCACAGACGAGGGCGTTCGTTAAAGGCGTTGCAATGATGACCGGACTTGGCTTTAACCTTTGGATCGATGAAGAACACGCCAACGAAAACGAGCAAAGGCAAGAGGAAGATTTGACCGCACACAGCATTTTTGCCATTCAAAAGAGAGTGCAAGAGGCTTACAGCAAGATTTATAAAAAAGGAGCGACAACGGGAGAGATTGCCGCAAAAATGGATATGACTGAGGATGAGATAAAATACTTCTTCACTCTATTCGATCAGATAGACCGATTCGAAAAGAAGCTGAATGCGCTGTGATAGTCTCGAAGGATAGGAGCGGATGGTTTGGAGCAAGTGATACCGATTTCGTTATAGGAAATTGGGAAACTGCGACTTTTGAAAAATGGTGGCTCACAAAGATCGGAATAATAAAATTTGATTTTCAAAACCAATATTTATTGGCAGGGACACTCAAAGAGCATCAAATCTTAAATTCCTTGCAAATACCGCTCCTTGAGTATGATAAGCAGATTTTAATTCCCGAATTAAAGCTGCGAGTGAATTTGGACGGCAACACAAGTGATTGCATTTATGAATGCAAGACACATTTAGCGGACAAGCCGTTCAAAGTGCCTATAAAATACAAGCGACAGGTCTGGGTTCAAATGTTTGCTTCGGGAATCAAAGAGGCAAAAATAGTAGCTTATGGACTTACAGACAGCGACTATAATAATTTCTTCTTGCCGATAGACAAGGACAGGAGAACCCTTATAGATATTCAGTATAATGAAAGCTTTATTGACGAGGAATATTTACCTAAATTAAGATATCTTGCAATGTGTCTTGAAAAAGGAAAATTCCCGAAATTGGATGAATTTTTGTCACTTCTGAAAGAAGGTGTTTTATGAGGGTACAAGGCAAAATCTTATCTGCCGAAAATGATGTTATCACGATCAAGGTTTGCGCTGATGCCGAGGGGTGGGTATTTGACCACAATGCAAAGACGGTTGAGGTTCGGATTGACGATGGACGAAGCATAACAAGCGACCAAAGGCGAAAAATTTACGCCACAATGCGAGATATCGCTGAATGGTCGGGTGACTTTCCTGATGCTGTGAAAGCTATGTTTAAATGGAGTTTTTGCGGAGACGGAGAACACGAGGATTTCTCGTTATCTGATGTTGACAGGGAGACGGCAAGCGAATTCCTCTCATATCTCATTGATTTCTGCATTCAAGAGGGTGTACCTTGCTCCGATCCTCTATGGGATAGATGTGAGGACATAGAGCGGTATATGTATGCTTGTGTTATGACAAGGACTTGTTGCATTACCGGGAAGAAAAACGCACAGATACACCATTATGACAGGATCGGAATGGGGCGAAACCGCAACACGGTTTGTCAAGTGGGGATGAGAGTTGTTCCTCTCTCCGCAGACCTTCACATGATGATACATTATAGCGGCGGTGAGGATGATTTTTACGAAAAACATCATATCGTACCGATAGCTCTAACGGAAAAGATGTTAGAACATTTGAAAAAACGAAATATTCAGATTGTATAAAAGAGGTAAATATGAAACTCACACTTGAAAAAGTAAAGAAAATGATGGATGAAAACGGTGGTTGGCTCGATTTGAGAAACACACAGATAACCACACTCCCCGAGGGACTTACCGTTGGTGGTTCGCTCTATTTGAGCAACACACAGATAAGCAATCCCCGACACTATAAGAGGTTGCAAAACGGTGATGTGGTGGACGGAAAATATATCTATTGCGACAATGTTCTCGTACATATAAAGTGCAAGAGAAAAATCGGTGAATACACATTTTATATCGGAAAAATTAAAGGCTTGAATGTCCTTACCGACGGAGAAAATTATGCTCATTGTGCGAGCTTCAAGGATGGACTTGCCGATCTCGAATTTAAGAAAGCAAAGGACAGAGGGGCGGCGCAATACAAAGATTACACAATGGAGACCGTTGTAAGTGCCGAGGAAGCTATGACGATGTATCGCATTATCACAGGAGCTTGCAAAGCCGGCACAGAGCATTTTGTGAACGGCTTGCAGAAAGTCAAGAAGAAATACACAGTAAGAGAGATTATTGAACTTACCGAAGGACAATACCGCTCGGAAGTATTTAAACAGTTTTTTAAGAGAAAGGAAGAAGAATAATGGCAAACTTTAATTTTAACAGAATAATGCTCGGAGGCAGACTTTGTGCAGACCCCGAAAACAGTCAGACGGAAAGCGGAATTTCCGTTACAAAATTTAAGATGGCGGTGAACAGACCAAGACCGAAGGACGGCAGCGAAGCGCAGGCAGATTTTTTCAATGTCACCGCATGGCGCAGCACCGCAGATTTCGTCAAGAAATATTTTCAGAAAGGTTCATCAATTTTTATTGTCGGTGAGCTTCGTAACCGCTCATGGACGGATAACGAAGGAAACAAACACTATGCCACGGAAATTGTTGCAAGTGAGGTGAATTTCGTTGATTCAAAGGGCGAGCTTCATGCGGCAGACGGTACATATATTCCCGAAGCATATACCAATCCCGAGCCACAGTTTGAAGAAATCGGCAAAGACGATGATCTGCCGTTTTGATGTGATGGGACAAAAAATAGGTCTTATTGATGTTGATGGGCATAATTTTCCTAACATACCTCTCATGAAAATATCGGCATATCACAAACAAAAAGGAGATTCTGTCGAGTGGTATAATCCTATGTTTTCTGACGATATGGATATTGTTTATATGTCAAAAGTGTTCTCTTGGACAGAGGATTATATTTATCCCATCAGAGCACAAAAGATAATTCAATGTGGGAGCGGATATTGCATAAGCCTTAAAGACGGTAAAGAGGTGTTCGACAAAA